>JAJBAV010000003.1 GCA_020532085.1 Candidatus Cloacimonadota bacterium
AAGATGAAAACAATGCAATTGGTCGCTTGGCCTTACATAGATTGTGAGTAACGAGGGATATCAGATGCCCTCAAACAACCTGAGAAACAATGAGTTGGAATTTACACCAACATTTGGGACTCTACAGAGCGAACCGTGTTTCGATATTAGAAATCAGATAAAACTTGACAGATTCCATTGACGGAAAAATACTGCGGATTAAAAGTTGGCAAAGCTTTTCAACCATCCCCGGGAGTTTGGTATGCGCAGAAGTATGGGGGTATTAATGCTTTGGGTGCTGTTTCTGCCGGTCTTGGCCGCGCTGGGAGCGCCGTATCTGAAAACAGAGCCTAGCAGAGACTCATTCTGGCGTTTGGCCTCTAGCAATTGTTACTGGGAAACATATGGCCATGCCGGCGGCTCTAAAGGAACTGTCACCAACTATTTTTACGATCCGGAGCATGCCCGCCACCTGGACAGCTTGACGGTGAATACGCACTATTCGTCGGATAGCATTGGGCGCGAATACGCCACCTATTCATATCAGCTGTTTCCCGGCTATTATGAAGTTACCGAAAACTGGTTCAACCGAACTTATCCTCCCCAAGCACTAACTCGGGTGACGGTCTCCCGCTACACCTACCAGGACCTGATTTTAAGCGTACGCATATACAATTCCCAGAACATTTTGGGCGAAGAGACCACTTACAGCTACGACGCGGCCGGAAACCTGACCCAGAGGACAAGATCGACCTGGCTGGGACAAGCGTGGGAAATCAGGGAACAGGAAAGCTGGGTTTACAACAGCGACAACTTGCTGACAGGCAGGACTTTATCCGAATGGGTCCATGGCAACGGGCTGCTCGAAGAGACCGAGACCGAACAAAGGTTCTACAGCACCCGCGCCACGCCCGACAGCATTCACAGCTGGTATCTGGAAGGCGGTTACTCATTCGACTACGAATACGCGACCCGTTCGCTAAACCACTTCGACGCCCAGGGAAACGTGGAACTGAAAGAGGAGTGGATCGTCCGGACCCAGGTTCCGGGCGGCAGTACCGCCACTACCTTCAGGCAGTCATTTTCCGGCTTCACGCCCAGTCCGCGGGGATATCTGCCTCTGTGGACAAGAATATACAACAGCTACGACACCAGTACCAGCGGGGACAGCACACATATCTACTATGAATACAGCGCGGATTTCCGCCAGGCAGACCGCGACTACATATATTACCTCGGCAGCGGCAGCATTACGGAAAGTTCAACCCAGTTTTACAATGAGGCCTGGATCCTCACCCGCGAACTTGGGAATTTCGCTGACCCCATTTTTAACAATTTCCAAAGCTATGATAACAGCTGGGCTTGGGAATATGTGGAGGAAACTAACCCGCCGGGGATCCCGCCGGAACTTTTCGGGATCACGGGGATCGCGCCAAACCCGTTTGCCACCCAGGCCAAAATCAACTTTTTGATGGTGGATCACGGCAGCGCGCGGATCAGTATTTACAACCTGCGTGGGCAAAAACTGAACTGTTTCAACCGGGACAACCTCGATCCGGGCGAACACCAGGTTTTGTGGGACGGAAAGGACAGCCGGGGCAACCTGGCTCCTCCGGGAATCTATCTGGTTCGGCTGTCCACCATCCAAGGCACTGATGTGGAAAAAATGATCCGGTTGAAATAGCGGAGCGTGACTCCTCCGGAATGCATTTTACTGGGAACTGAGGATTTTGGGATTGACACAAACAGCCCGGCAAAGAGAATTGCATCCAAGAATAGATGGTGCTACTTTCAGGTAAAAGGGAATCCCGTGAAAAGCGGGAGCGGTAACCGCCACTGTAAGCGGCAGATAAGGCCAGTTCGGTCACTGCGCGAAAATGCGTGGGAAGGCCGGGCTTCCAAAAGGCCGCCGCGAGCCAGGAAACCTGCCACCGATTCCGGAACGCTTATACGGATTATGTAAGCCCGGAACAGGTAGCGCGATCCCTGTTCAACTCAAAAGAATAAGGTGAACGCTATGCCCAAGACAAAACAACTGATAATGGCGCTGGTTTTGCTGCTGACGCTGCAGTCGATTTCAGCCGCGGAGATCTTCGTGGTGAATTCCGCCTCCCGCACGCTTTCCCGCATTGATACAGACAGCGGCAGCGTGAACAATTCCTTTGCCCAGCTGGGCCTGAGCCCCAATCTGATGGACCTCGACGCCCAGCACATCTACGTGGTCTGCTCCGGCGATAACGCCATCCAGGTGCTGGACCGGTCCAGCGGAGCGCATCTGCGCTACCTTCCGGTGGCGGCTTCCTCCAATCCTTACGACGTGCTCAAAGTGGGGGATTTCCTCTACGTGACCGGCCTGTTCACCGACAAGGTTTACAAGCTGAGCCTGCAGAGCAGCTCGGTGGTGGGGTCCGTGGAGGTGGGCGTAGCACCGGAGGGACTGTGTTCGGACGGCAGCCGTCTCTACGTCTGCAATACAGGCGGCTACCAAAACAACTACGCGAACAGCTCCGTGAGCGTGATCGACCTGGCCTCTTTCAGCGTGGCCGCGACCGTGCCCACCTGGACCAATCCTCAATACGCGGAGCTTCGGAACGGTTCTCTGCACGTTTCCTGCACCGGAAACTGGACCGACGTGGCGGGCAAGCTGGACATCATCGACCTGGATACCTTGGAACTGGCCTCCCGCCTCGATGTGGGGGGAAACCCCGGCTCTCTGTGGATCAGTCCTGACGGCGTGGGCTACATCGGCGAAGGCTATGGAACCGCGCTCTACAGCTACAATGCGGATACCCACAGCCTCGAGCATGGCGCGGCCGATCCGCTGAATTTCGAGGCTTCGCTGGTATCCGGAAATGCCAGCCTGATCGCCCTGCTGAAGCAGAATTGGGCCTCAAACTCCTTAGTGCGGACCTACAGCCATGACCTCATTCTGCAGGAGTTTTTCGAGGTGGGGCTGTCCAGCTCGGACATCGTGGTCGCTCCGGAAGTTACCGCCGCGGAGGAAGAATTGCTTCCCGGAGCCATGCGTGGGGTTTATCCCAACCCCGTCAGGCGGGGAGGGACTCTGTGTCTGAGCGATAGAGCCGAAGCGGGGGAATTCCGCCTCTACAACCTGAAGGGACAAGTGATCAGAAAGTTTCCACTGGCCAAGGGAGAAAGCTCCCTCCGCCTGGACGGACTCCCCGCCGGAGTGTATCTCTGGACGCTTGGAGGCGCGAACACCGCCAACCGGGGAAAACTGCTGATCGGCGATTAACTCAGATTTTGCTTGACGCTTCAGCCGGAAATCAAAAAGGTGTCCGATACCTAATTATGATACTTTCCAAGGAGTTATGATATGAACTACTTTCTGAGCGACGACCAGCTGGAGATGAGGGAGATCGCGAAACGCATCGCCGAAGAAAAGATGCGCCCACTCTCCGAGAAATATGACGAGGAAGGCATTTTCCCCTGGGACATCGTGGAAGTGATGCGCCAGAGCGACCTTTTCGCCATCCTGGTGCCCGAGGAATATGACGGGATCAGCGGCAAAGTGACCGACCTGGTGGTGGTAACGGAAGAGCTTTGCGCCGTGGACGCCGGCATCGCGCTGGCTTTTGGCGCCACCGGGCTGGGCATGTATCCCATCACCATCGCCGGTTCGGAAGAGCAGAAGAAGAAGTATCTGCCCCAGATCGCGGCCGGAGAGCAACTGGCGGCCTTCGCGCTCACCGAAGCCAACGCCGGATCGGACGCCGGGGCCATCGAAACCACCGCCCGCAGAGAAGGCGACCACTACATCCTGAACGGCACCAAACAGTGGATCACCAACGGCGGCGAGGCCGGCATCTACACTGTTTTCGCGATGACGGACAAGACCAAGGGCGCGCGCGGCTGTTCCTGCTTCATCGTGGAAAAGGGCACCCCCGGCTTCAGCTTTGGCAAAAAGGAAAACAAGATGGGCATCCGGGCCTCCGCCACGCGTGAACTGATCTTCGAGGACTGCGCGGTGCCCGAGGCCAATCTGATCGGACGCGAAGGCACCGGCTTCATCACCGCGATGAAAGTTTTTGACAAATCCCGCCCCATGGTGGGGTCGCAGGCTGTGGGCATCGCCCGCGGTGCCTTTGAAGCGGCTGTCAGATATTCCCGCGAAAGGCAGCAGTTCGGCAAGCCGATCTCGAGTTTCCAAGCCGTGCAGTTCATGCTGGCGGACATGGCCACCCAGATCGAAGCAGCCCGGGCCCTGGTGTGGCAGACCGCGAAAATGATCGATGCCGGCGAGCGTAATTACAGCAAGGAATCCGCCATGTGCAAATATTTCGCCTCGGATGTGGCGATGCAGGTGACCACCGACGCGGTGCAGATCCTTGGTGGCTACGGCTACATGAAGGAATATCCGGTGGAAAAGATGATGCGCGACGCCAAGATCCTGCAGATCTATGAAGGCACAAACCAGATCCAGCGCGGGATCGTGGCCGCGAACCTGCTCAAGGAATATTGATGCACGAGTGGATCAAGGAATTTCCGGCCGCCATCACCGTCTGCGACAAAGACGGCCTGATCCTGGAGATGAACGCCAAAGCCTGCTCCACCTTCGCCAGCCACGGCGGCGCGGCGTTGATCGGCACCAGCCTCTTCGACTGCCATAAACCCAGCTCCGTGGCCCTCATCAAAGAGATGCTGGCCACTGGGGGAAACAACGTTTACACCATCGAAAAACAGGGCGTGAAAAAACTCATCTACCAGCAGCCTTGGTACCGGAACGGAGAACTGGGCGGTTTGGTGGAAATCTCTTTGGAACTGCCGGAGGATATGGCGCATCATGTCCGCGCCTGAAAAACTGCTGCTGCACAGCTGCTGCGCGCCCTGCCTGATCGCCCCGTATCAGCAGCTCAAGGCTGAAGGGATAAGCGTTTCGGTGCTGTGGTACAACCCCAATATCCATCCCGTCACGGAATACCGCCAGCGGCTGCAAACGCTGAAGGACTTCGCGCAGCGCGAGGGCTTTGAGCTGTTCGTGAACGACGCTTACGGCCTGCGGGATTTCGTGAAAGCTGTGGCGGACAGGCCCGACGCGCGCTGTGAACACTGCTACCGCGTCAGGCTGGAGATGGCGGCCAAAACTGCTGCTGACCATGGCTTTGAAGCCTTTTCCAGCACGCTGTTCTACAGTAAATACCAAAACCACGGGCTGATGAAGGATATCGCGTCCGAGATGGCGGAAAAATATCAGGTGAGCTTCTTTTACCGGGACTGGAGAGAGCTTTGGGACGAGGGGACACGGCTATCCAAGGAAGCTGGGATGTACCGCCAGAAATACTGCGGCTGCGTGTTCAGCGAGGAAGAGCGCTACCTGAAACGGAAGTAAACCTGGGCGTTCAGCCCAGCGCCACATCCAGAAACATCATCACGGCGAAGCCGAGCATCACCCCCAGGGTGGCCAGATGCGAGTGCTCGCCTTTTTGGGATTCGGGGATCACCTCTTCCGCCACCACAAAGATCATGGCTCCGGCGGCAAAGGCCAGGGCATAGGGCAAAATTGGCTTGGCGATAATCACCAGCGCCGCTCCCAGCAATCCTCCCAGCGGTTCCACCATCCCGGAAAACTGGCCCCAGAAAAAGCTTTTACCTTTGGACATCCCCTCCCGCCGCAGCGGAATGGAGAGGGCCGCACCTTCCGGCAGATTCTGGATGCCAATGCCCAAGGTGAGGGCCAAAGCCCCGGCCAGAGTGGCGTCTGCGAGTCCGGAAGCGTAGGCTCCGAAAGCCACGCCCACGGCCAGGCCTTCCGGAAAATTGTGCAGGGTGACGGCCAGGAACATCAGGGTGGATTTGCCCCAGGGGGTTTTCAGGCCTTCACGTTCGCCCATCTCGTCGCCAGGATGCAGATGCGGCAGCACCCAGTCGACCCCCCGCAAAAACGCCCCGCCCAGCAGAAAACCGATCAGCGCTGGCAGGGGATTACCTCCGCTGAGGCCGATGGCTGGGTTGAGCAGGGACCAAAAGCTGGCCGCGATCATCACCCCCGCGGCGAAACCGAGCATGGTGTCCAGCAGCCAGGGTTTGATGGTACGGAAAAAGAAGACGAAGGCGGAACCTACGGCCGTCATCAGCCAGGTGAAGCCTGTTCCCAGCAGGGCCAGCAGAATGGGATCCGAGATCGTCAGCGCGTTCATGAGTAGAATTTCTCGATGGCTTCGAGCATCTGCCGGATGGCGGCCTGGGTGTCGTCCACGGCCAGGGTGCGCTTGTCACCGTTGTCGAAGGTGAGCACCACGTTGCCCAGCACCCGGCTGATCTCTCTGATCTTGGGTATCACGATGTAACTTTTGCCCAGTTGTTCGTCGTCGTAGGTGAAGATAGCTTTCATCGTCACTCCTGAATTGCATGCCGGGCTTAGCCGGAATAGCGTTTGAGGTTGCAGGTCTGGCTGGTGCGTTCGCCGGGGCGGAGATATTCGGCGAGGTCGGCCTCGAACTCGATGAGGGTGTAGTCCGGATCATCGTAGCCGCGGAAGTATTCGTCAAAAAAGAAGCAGCGCTCAGAGGCATCGGCCTTGAGCGCCGCGTTCGTGACAATTTTGGCAATGCCGGTGAGGCGGATGTAGCCTGTGTTTCCGGATTCATGCAGAGGCACGCAAACCTCCACCCACTTGTTGGCAGCGATCTGGCCGACCTTGGCGTCTCCGCTGAAGGTGGCGAAGAAATAGCGGTCGTCGTGCATGAACAGCACCACGGGACGCACCCGAGGCTGTTTTTTATCGACCGTGGCCAGATAAACGTATTGGTTCTGGCTGATCCAGGCCATGATCTCCTGCTGCAGGGAAGATTCTGAGGTGCGCGCCATGGGGCAGCCTTATTTGCTGAGGTTGATGGCCTGGATGATGGCCTGGTTTTCCTGCTTGGGGTTGTCCCGTTCGTCCCGGGGCAGTTTTTCGATCTTGTGCACCACGTCCATGCCGCCGGTCACTTTGCCGAAAACGGTGTGTTTGCCGTCCAGCCAGGGTGTTCCGGGTTGCTTGGTGACGATGAAGAACTGGGAACCGTTGGTGTTGGGACCTGAATTGGCCATGCAGAGGTAGGAATAGAGCACGGGGGCCTTCAGGGTTTGCTTGCGCAGGGGTTCAGCGATGCCGGTGCGGTTTTGGTACCAATCAATTGTCTTGCCGTAGAGCGGGTCGGGTTTCTGTTGCTCCTGCACGGCTTTCACGATGTCGAAGATCTCCTGCTGGGGATTCTGGGCCGACTGCATGTAGGGGATGATGAGCTTGGTCCAGACGAGCATGGCGGTTTCTTCGTCGTTGACTTCGCCGGTGAGCTCTTCGCCCAAGGCGTAGCATTCGTCCTCAAACTGGTATCCGGGCCCGCCCATGCCGTCGTTGGCGCGGTCGGCGTCCTTGGTGTTGGGGTCCCCGCCCTGGATCATGAAATCCGGGATCACGCGGTGAAAGTAGGTTTGGTTGTAAAAGCCTTCAGCGGCCAGTTTCAGAAAGTTTTCCACCGTCTTGGGGGCCAGGTTGGGCCAGAGTTCCAGCTCGATGTTTCCCTGGTTGGTTTCGATCACGGCGTTCTTCACTTGGGCATCTTTTTCCAATTTTTCCTCCAATTGGGCGGCTCCGGCCGATTTGAGTTCACTGGTCTGGCAGTTCAGCAGGCTGAGGCTGAGGGCCAGGACCATCGCCACAAGGGCTATCTTCTGAGGGGTTTTGAGCATGTTGTGTCTCCTTGCTTTTGTAATATTTGAGGTTCACCCGGCCGGCATCGATCTCCAGGTAGCTGTGGTGGCGGGTCCAATCGCCGCTGTTGGCGTAGGTCCCACCTTTCAGCTGGCTTATCCCGGGGCGGTGGCAGTGGCCCATGCAAACCAGATCATAATCCTTTTTTTTCACCATATACTCCGCGTAGTGGCTCAATCCCGCACTTTTTTTGGACTGGAGCAGGGCGGAAACCTGGCGGAACCGGCTGGAGCGGGAGAGCTTGGCTCCCAGTCGCAGAGCGAGGTCCGGATGGAGCAGGGAAAAGAGCTTCTTGCTGAGCCTGAAGCGGATCAGGCGGCGGAAAAACTTGTAGCGGAAGTCGTTCACGGTGTGTAGATCACCGTGGGTGAAGAGCATTTTGATGCCATCCGCCTTCAGGCTGTAGGCATCGTTGTAAACCTTCACGTCCAGATAATCGCGGAAGAAATCGTTGAACCAGAAATCGTGGTTGCCGCTGATCAGAACCAGCCGGCAGCCGTGTTCGCGGATCTCAGCCAAACGGTGCAGAAAAGGGAAATACTGTTTGATGATGGTGAAGGTCCAGTCGAACCAGAGGTCGAAGATATCGCCGTTGAGCACCATCAGGTCATACTTGCCCACGGCCTGTTTCAGAAAATCGAGGGCCAGGCTGGCGTTGGCGCGGTCGTAAGAGTCTCTGGGAGCGTATTTGTAGTGCACGTCGGAAAGCACGCAGATGCGCATCTCAACCCCGGGAGAGCAGGTAATAGATGATATTGCAGCCGAAGCGGAGAGCGTTTTCGCGCAGTTCCGGTGGGTCTTTGTGCGTGGCCGGGTCCGCCCAGCCGTCGCTGATGTTGGTCTCGTAGGTGTACAAACACATCAGGCGGCCGTCATCGTCAAAAATGCCAAAGGCCTGGGGCGGCTTTTCGTCGTGCAGATGGATCTTGGGGACACCGCGACTGAAATCGAAAAAGCTGGTGAAGAGGGGAAAAGAGCCGTCCAGTTCCACGAGATCGTACTCGGGAAAGACGCGCTTGATCTCGCGGCGGAAGGAGGGGTCCATGCCATAGTCGTCATCGGCGTAGAGAAAACCTCCGCGCAGCATCCACTGGCGCAGGTTGGCCACCTCGCGTTCGTCCCAGCGGATGTTGCCGTGACCGGTGAGATAGACGAAGGGATATTCGAAAAGCCTTGCCTCGCCGGCCTTGACCACGCTTTGGTCCAGGGGAAAGGCGGTGTACAGGCTGGCATTCACGAAACGCGCCAGATTGGGCAGCACCTCCGGATCGTTGTACCAATCTCCCCCGCCATCATACTGAAGCCGGGCAAAGCCGGTGGTGGTGGCGCTTCCGGTTACCGCGCCCAAGGCGGCGGAAAAGAACAGGAGCAAAGCCGGAAGCAGGTTTCGGGGCATCTCAATTCACAATGTTCAGGTTCACGCAGACCAGGGAATCTGCCGTCACCACGTAGAAACAGCTGTTGTAATCGTCGTATTGGGAAAGGTATCGGAGCTCCTCCGGCAAGGCCAGTTCACTCATCAACTTTCCCTGCTGGCTGTCCAGAATTGCCATCCCCCGCTTGAGCGGGACCACGGTGATGCATTTGTCGATGCGCTTTTCCTGGGCGGGCGTGATCTCCAGCATGGCCAGATTGGCCTTTTCGTTCGCCAGGGCCTGCAGTGACTGGTTCCAGACCTCATTTCCCCTGGGATCAAGCCCCAGGGTGTTGCCATTGGTGAGGGTTACGTTCAAACCAGCAGCCGTGGGCAGGATCGCGCCCACCGGCGCGGGATAGTTCTGTTTCCAGAGCTGTTCGCGGGTGGACAGTTTATAGGCGTAAATATCAGCCCCGCTGGCCAGAAAGACGTTCTGCTGGTTGAAAGCGGGTGAGGAGGTCACCCGGAAAGGCAGTTCCAAGCTCCATTTCTGAACCAGTTGAACATTTCGGGCCGGCATGTTCAAAGCGGTTTTGGCCTGTTCGATCTTTTCGGTAACCACTTTTTGGGCGCGATAGAAACCCACGCCGATGATGCGATTGCCCAAAGCCATGTAAACTATGGCCAAAGCCGTGCCCAGCAGCAGGAACAGACTGCTGATCTCCAGCTTGGTGAGGCGGCGTTTTTGGGGTTTGGCCAGCGGGGTTTGATGCTTCAGGATCAGCCACAGCGCGGGGGAGGCAGCGCCAAAGGATTCCACCAGCGGCTGCAGGCTGTTCACGTCCGGTGAGTTTCCAAACACCTTGGCCGCCACTTTCCCGGGCAGCACGAGCAGGCTTTCGTTTTCTTCCAGATGGAACTTCTGCGGCTTCACCCGGATGTCTTCTTCCGAAAGACCCAAAAGGTTCAGATCGCGCAGGGTTTGCACGTGATAGTTTTTCCAGTGCCGGCCCACCGTTTCCAACTTGTTGCCTTGGGTGACGGCACAGAAAAGGCGGCCAAACTGCACGAAATAGAGATCGTGGTCGTAACAAACCGCGAAGAAGAGGGAAACGCCCTTTTCCCGCAGTTCGGTGCGGCGCAGGCTGGCATGCAGCTTCCAGTGGAAGTCCGCGAAGAAGCTCTTGAGCCAGTTTTCTATCTCCATCTTGCTGATCTGCAGCACATTGGCATTCAGAAGTTCAAGTTTCACCTCGGCCTGGATCTCTTCCAGGCAGACGTCGTTCTCCTCGTGGGTCACACAGAGGAACCAGGCGTAGCGGCCGTCCTGGGAGGACTGGTGTTCACAGCTGCTTTGCGGGGGCAGGGCGTATTTGCTTTGGAGCTTGATCATCTTATTTCCACCATTTGATCGTGCTGCGCCAAAAAACCCGCAGCAGCGTGGGCAGGTCCATCAGCATGTTGGTGTAGGCCGCGTTGGCCAGGGGGCACCAACACTGTTTTTTATGGATGGAGCGGCGCTCGAGTTCCGATTCGTGGTTGAACCAGATCTCACGGAAATTGTATTTGCCGGAGCGCAGGTTGCCCAGAGACCTGGCCTTGATGCAGCAGCTCCAGACATCCCCGTCCGGCGAGATCTGGGCTGAGGCTACTCCGGAATAGCAGGGCAGCACCTGGCGTTCGTCGCGCAGAATGCGTTTCACCAGGTTGTAATACTCGATCCTGAAGGCCATGGTGATCTTGTTCATCCCCTTGTACTTTTCGTTTTTAATGCGGTGAATGAGAAAATCGATGGCGGATTTATAGGCCACGAGGCTGGGTGTGATATTGGCACCGATGGTATCCAGCTCCACCCTCTCCTCGGCGATCTCGGTGATGTAGGAATCCGGCTTGAGGCGTAGCAGTTCGTTGGCGATGGCCGGGAAGGTTTCCACATTGAGCTGGGAGATCACGGTATGGATGCCCACCGCCAGGTTGGGCACCTGCAGGGCCTTGAGTTTTTGGAAGGTGCCCACGGCTTTTTTGTAGTTGCCGGGTACTTTGCGGATCTCGTCGTGTTGCTCTTCAATGCCGTCCAGGGAAACGTTGATGATCACCTGGGCCTTGGGGCAGGCTTTGGCGATGGCGGCGGTTTTTTCCACGATGGTACCGGTGAGGATGCCGTTGGTGGGAATGTTGATGATGTGGGGCCGCGAGCTCTGGTAGATGGTGGAGACCACTTCCACGATGTCCTTGCGAAGAAACGGCTCTCCACCGCTGAAAGTGATCCAGTAGGGCGATCGGCCGATCTTCTTGAAGGCTTTCGCGTATTCATCCACCGTGAAGTTCTGGGCCTTCTTTTTCCAAATGTTGCAGGTGCTACAGCGTGAATTGCAGGTGTAGAGCAGGCTGACGGTGTAGTTCATGGGCAGGAGGCGGGGAAAGCCGAGGTGTTTCATCAGCCAGTATCCGAGCATCCTGAATAGCAGAGTGAGCATGTTTTCTAAATTTTCCTTAACGGCCCAGGTCCTTGGTGGACCGGGCGATATCCCAGGCGAAGGGGTTTTTGCCTTTGGCGTAATAATCCCAGGCGCCCAGCAGACGGCAGTAGATCTCCAAAGCCATCACGGCAACAACTTTGGGTGCTGAGGCAGGGCGCTCGCGCAACTCGTCGAAGATGATCCGGAGCAGGGTGCCGCCGTCTTGGGAAACAACCCTGTAGTCCTGTTTTTGCTTCAGCCAGAGATGGCCGTTCTGGATGCGGCGGCGCTGTTTGATGAAATCCTTCAAATTCGTGGGGCCCTTGTTGCTGATGACGGCTTCCGGTATGTAACGCAGTTTTAGCCCGTGCGAACGGACGATGGCCTCGATGCTGGCTTCGTCAACGGCCGAATCGGCCGGGATGGAATCCATGAGTTTGCGGAAGGCTATCATCTCACCCAGTTTGGGCGAGATCATGGCCATGCGGTGATGCAGGCGCCAGAGCAGATGCACGGCGAAGCCCATGAAAGTGTTGGCAGGATTCACGGGAACGGGTCTGCCGCCGCTGGCCCCCACCTTTGGGTCGGAGAAAGCCGCAGCCAGTTTTTCGATGGTGGCGGGCGCTGGGATCACGTCGCCGGAGATCACCATCAGGATGGGTGAAACGGCTTCCGCCAGAAAGAGGTTGATGGCGCTGGATTTACCTTCCCGCCTGGCCTGGCGGATCAAGCGCACCCGCGGTTCGCCAAGGGCAAAATCCTCCACCAGGGCGTCGGTTCCGTCCGTGCTGGCGCTGGAAACCACAATGATCTCCGCGATCCTGGCCCGCTGCAGTTTCTGGGCGCAAAGGGCTTCCAGCAGGGGGATAATGTTGTCCGCCTCATTGTAGGCAAACACACCCAAAGAGCAAATCAGAGCGTTATCCCGTTCCAAAATTGCCTCAGCCGGGCAGGCCCTCGATGCTCTCGCGTGCGCGCAATTCCTTGTTCAGGGAATCCAGGATCCCGTTGAGGAACTTCACCGCGCCTTCACCGCAGAATTTCTTGGCGATCTCGAGCGCTTCGTTGATCACCACGGCCGGGGGAGTATCGGTGAAAAGCAGTTCATAGACCGCGATGTGCAAAACGCCACGGTCCATGCGGGAAATGTTGGCAACGCTCCAGTGCTCGCTGTGTTTCTCGATTTCCTGGATGATCTCGGTCCGGTTTATGATCGCGTTTTTCACCAGATCATCGGCAAAATCGACCACCGGTGCTGAGTTCTGCAGCTTTTCCAGCTCGGCCAGCTCGTTCAACAGCTCCGGATAGCTGTTCAACATCCCGTATTCCAGAAACTCTGGATCCAGTTCCCGGAAATCAAGCGCGTACAAGGTTTGAGCCGCCAGCTCGCGGGACTTACGCCTCAGTCCCAAGCTTGAGTTCCGCCATTAGGTTCAGCATTTCCAAAGCCGCGCTGGCAGCGGAAAAACCTTTGTTCCCTGCTTTGGTGCCGGCGCGTTCCAGGGCCTGTTCGATCGTGTCGGTGGTAAGCACACCGAAGATCACGGGTTTGGACTGGCTCAGGGCCACCTGGGCCACACCCTTGCTAACTTCGGAAGCCACATATTCAAAGTGGGGAGTGCCTCCCCGGATCACCGCGCCGAGGCAGATAACGGCGTCGAACCTGTCGCTCTGGGCCGCGGCCTTGGCCATTTGCGGGATCTCAAAGGCGCCGGGCACCCAGATCACCGTGATGTCATCCTCTGAAACTTCGTGACGGACCAGGCAGTCGATCGCCCCTTCCATCAATTTTCGGCTCACCAGTTCGTTAAAGCGGCTGACCACCAGGGCGAAGCTGTAGCCCTTTGAAACCAGATTACCTTCTATGGTTTTCATTGCATCTGCTCCTTTTCGCAAGGATTTTTTCCATGAAAGACCATAATATTCAGGGCGCTGATTAAATCAAGGAAAATCTTTTTCGGGAGGCTGGATAAGAATGCTGAAGGTGCCGCGGCCGCTCTTTCACCAGGATCAGCTTTCAACGTGAAACATCAACCCCGATTGACACGGTTCGAATGGCATAACCGAGATGTTTGGACCAGCGCGACATCCGGTGCCGCTTTGGGCTTGGCCGAAAATTTGGTTGACGGAAACAGAGTATCCAAAAATGATGGATGAACTAAAACTATGGTGCGAAAATGAACAGACTATTCCAACCCGAATTAGTGAAGATAGTGGATGGTTTCGAAACGAAATCCGAATGTCTGACCTATATGACAGCCCTGCTGGCGGAAAGCGGCTGCCTCAATTTTCCCGACCGGTTTTTGGCCGCGGTGCAAGGCCGCGAAGACATCATGAGCACCGGCATCGGCAAAGGCGTGGCCATCCCGCACGCGCGGGACCTGACCGTGACCTGCATCAAGGTGGCGGTTTGCCTGGTCCACCAGCCTTTAGAGTATGAAAGCGTGGACGACCTGCCTGTCCAGTTGGTGTTCATGATCGCCGTTCCCCAAAGCGCCAGCAAAGAATATATGAAGATCCTGCGCTCGCTCTCCGAATACCTGCGGCAGAGCGAGAACCGCAATGCCCTGATCAACGCAACCAGCGAAACGGAATTGTACCATGATGTGCTCAAAATTGAAAAGATCATTGCTGACAGCATTAATGCTTAGCGTCTGTCTGCTGCCTTTGCTGGCGGTGAACGACGAGGCCGGCACCACCGGTTTCGCCAGCCTGAAAAACGTTTATTCCGCCCGGGCCATCGCCATGGGCCAGTCTCTCACGGGTGAAACCAGCAATCCGGACGGGCTGCATTTCAACCCCGCCTCCATCATCAAGATCGACGGCAATGAGGTTGGAACCACCTACACCAACGCTTTCGTGGGCTCCCAGGGCGGCCAGTTGCAGTATCTCTGGCCCAAGGACCGTTTCACGGCCTGGGGTTTTGCCCTCAAATACATGAATCTGGGCCTGATGGAACGCACCGAGGTAGACCAGAACGGCGACCTGGTCTCCACCGGCGAAACCTTTGGCGCGAGCAATATAGTCGCCAGCGCTTCCCTGGCCAAATACATCTCGGACGCCGTGGACCTGGGTGGTTCCCTCAAAGTGATCTACGACCAGATCGACAGCAGTTCCTCCACAGCCGCAATGCTGGATCTGGGCCTCATCCACCATCCGGCCAACGAAAAACTCAAGATCGGGCTCAGCCTGCGCAACATCGGCCTGCAGCTAACCCGCTACTCGGATTCCGATTACAAGGAAAAACTACCCTTCACCTTCGCGGCCGGCATGACCTACGATTTCAAGCCCGGACTGATGGCCAGCCTAGAGATCGGCAAGGCCACCGGAGAAAACATTGTGGGCAAGGCCGGGGTGGAATACGAACTCACGCCCGCCTTCGACCTGCGCGGAGGTTTCAGGACCAGTGCCGGGGACGGCTATAACGGCGGGACTTTGGCCTTCCTTTCCGGGCTTTCCCTGGGTGCCGGCTGGAACTGGAACAATTACCGCGTGGATTATGGTGTTTCCTCCTACGGCGACTTGGGCTGGATCAACCAGCTTAGTCTCAGCTACGAATTCTGAACCCAGCGCCGGTGAAAGCAGCGATGCGTGATTTTTTGCTGGAAATAGGAACCGAGGAGGTTCCCGCCCCCCATTTGCAACCGGCGGTGGATCACATTCTCTCCTCTTTTCAGAAATTGATGCGGGACATGGGCTTGGAATATTCCGAACTAAAAGCCGGGTCAACCCCCAGGCGCATGTTTCTCATCGCCCTAGGGGTTCAGGCCACCCAGCCGGACGTTCAGGTCAACAAAACCGGCCCGGCCAAAAAGATCGCCTGGGACGAAGCCGGCAACCTGCTGCCCGCGGCCCTGGGCTTTCTCAAGAAGAACAACGCTGAAGCCAAAGATCTGTACCTTGAAACATCAGATAAAGGCGAATTCATCGCCCTGAACTACATCCAGCCGGGGCGGCCGACAGCGGAGATCCTGCAGGAATGGATCCCCGACCTGGTCAACCGGCTCCCCTTCCCCAAAACCATGATCTGGAACGACTCCCGCCTCGCGCTGTCCCGTCCGCTGCGCTGGCTCTGCGTGCTGTGGGGTTCCGAAGTTCTGGATCTGGAGGTCGGCGGCGTCACCAGCGGCAACCGGAGTTTCGGAAACCGTTATCTGGGTATGGACAGACCCTTGTCAATAAGCTCGGCGGATGAGTATCTGCAAGTCTTGACACAAAATGCCGTGCTGGCGGACCGCTCCGCCCGCCGGACCAGGCTGGTGGCGGAGCTGGACTCGGCCAAACTCGATCCGGGCCTGAAAGTGGTGGGCGACGAACGCCTCACTGACACGGTTACCGATCTGGTGGAATTTCCCACCGCCGTGGTGGCGGAGTTCAACCCGGAATTCCTTTCCCTGCCGGAAAAGATCATCACTTCCACCATCAGCCAGAATCAGAAATACTATTCCGTGCAGGATGGCGAAGGCCATCTGAGCAACAAATTCGTGTTCATCTCCAACGGCGATCCCGCTTGTTCAGACCTCATCCGCCAGGGCAACGAAAAGGTTGTGGCGGCCAGGCTGGCCGATGCCCTCTGGTATTTCCGGGAAGACACGAAAAAACCTTTGGAAGCTTACGTGCAGCGTTTGAACGAGGTGGTGTTCCAATCCAAACTCGGCACCCTGGCCGACAAGACGGAGCGTATCGTTCGGATCACCGCGCAGCTCTGCCGCCAGCTTAAGCTGGATGAGACCAACACAGCCCTGGCCGCCCGGGCCGCACTGCTCTGCAAGGCGGACCTGGTCACCACCATGCTGGGGGAGAAAGAATTCACCAAACTGCAGGGTTACATTGGCAAACACTACGCCCTGGCCAGCGGCGAGGACAGCCGGGTGGCGGAAGCCATTCATGAGCATTACCAGCCCCGCGGCACCAACGACGGCCTGCCCCAAACCCTCACCGGGGCGGTGATCGCCGTGGCCGACAAACTGGACAGCGTGTGCGGGATCATCGGCATTGGCCAGGTCCCGACCGGCTCCGCGGACCCCTTTGCCTTGCGCAGAGCGGCCAACGGTGTGGTGCAGATCATCGTGGAACGCGGCTGGAGCCTGGATTTATCCGAACTCATAGATTTTGCTTTGACCCTGGTAAAACAGCGGTCAGAACTCACACCCACTGCCTACAGCGACGTTCAGGCCTTCTTCCGCCAACGGGTGGAAGGGCTGCTGCGGCAGCTGGAACTGGACCATGATGTCATCGACAGCCTGATGCACCTTTCCCTGGGCGATCTGCCCGACCTCAGGCGGCGCGGTCTGGCCCTGCAAGGTTTCCGCAGCCGCGAAGACTTCCTCCGTCTGGTGATCGGTTTCAAGCGGGTTGCCAACATCATTGAAAAGGTGGAGGGCATCCCCGCCCTGGATCCGTCCCTGCTTGAGGCGGAGGCGGAAAAAGAGCTGCATGCCTCGCTGCACAAGCTGCGTGGAGACATCAACGCCAGCCTGGCCGAGGGCGATTATCCGCAGGCAATAAACCACTTGGTGAGTTACGGAAGCAGCATCGACAGCTTCTTCGACGCCGTGCTGGTGAATTGCGAAGACCCGGCCCTGCGTGGAAACCGCCATGCCCTGCTGGGCGAGGTCAAAAAAGAGTTCCTGCGCGTGGCTGACATTTCCCGCATCGTGATAGACAATGAAAACAATGGAGCATAGATCATGGACATCCTCACAGAGTTAAAGGCCAAAGCCAAACACATCGAAGGCCGGATCGTTCTGCCTGAAAGCGCCGACACCCGCACCCTGCAGGCCGCGGACATAGTTTTGGCAGAAGGTTTGGCCGACATCATCCTGGTGGGCAAGCCGGAAGAGATCAAAGCCCGGGAGAAGATCCTGGACCTGAACCTCAGCCGCGCCACCGTCATCGACCCGGCCAGTTTTGCCGAGATCGGCAAATTCGCCGATTTCTACTACGAAAAGCGCAAGGAAAAGGGCATCACTCGCGAGCAGGCAGCCCAGACAGTGCTGAATGAACTTTACTTCGGAGCCCTGCTGGTGAAATTCGGCCACGCCGACGGCATGGTGGCCGGCGCGGTTAACACCACGGCCGACGTCCTGCGCGCCGCCCTGCAGGTAGTGGGCGTTACCAGCGGCGTGAAAACCGTTTCCAGCTGTTTCATCATGGTGGTGAACGACTACATGCTGGAGGAACGGGTCTATCTGTTCGCGGATTGCGCCGTGGTGCCGGATCCGGACGCGGAACAGCTGGCAGATATCGCCATCAGCACGGCATCCACGCGCAGAGCCATTTTGGGCGACGAGCCCAAAGTCGCGCTGCTGTCTTTCTCCACCCGGGGCAGCGCGCAGCACGAAAAAGTGGAAAAAGTGCAGCAAACCGTGAAAATCCTCGGCGAACGCAGGGTTGATTTCGCTTTTGACGGCGAGATGCAGCTGGACGCGGCGATCGTTCCCCACATCGCCAGGATGAAAGCCCCGGACAGCAAGGTGGCCGGACAGGCCAACACCCTTGTTTTCCCGGACCTGCAGTCCGGCAACATCGGCTACAAACTGGTGCAGCGCTTCGCCAAAGCCGAAGCCATCGGCCCCATCATCCAGGGCCTGGACGCCCCCGTTTGCGACCTTTCCCGGGGCAGTTCACGCGACGACATCGTTCACACCTGCGTGCTAGTGCTGCTGATGGCCAACCAGAACAAGAGCAAAGGAAACTGAAATGGCGATCAAGATATCCAACCGGGTCAAACTGGTAAAACCCTCCCCCACTCTCACCCTGTCCGCCAGAGCCAAAGAGATGAAGGCCGCCGGCATCGACGTGGTCAATTTCGGCGTCGGAGAACCCGATTTCAACACGCCCGAATACATCAAAAGATCGGCCCAGGCCGCCATAGAGAACAATTTCACCCGCTATACCGCCAACGCCGGCATCATCGAGCTTCGCCAGGCCATCTGCGCCAAGCTTCAGCGCGACAACGGCCTCAGCTACGAGCCCAAACAAGTCCTGGTCTCGCCCGGCGCCAAGGCGTCCATCCTGAACATCCTGATCGCGGTCTGTGATTCCCAGGACCAGGTGCTGATGCCAGCCCCCTATTGGGTCAGCTACCCCTACCAGGCCATGCTGGCCAACGCCGAACCGGTGATAGTCCCCACCTTTGAGCAAGATTCTTACAAACTCACCGCTGCTTCCCTGGAACAAGCCGTCGCGGCCAATCCCTGCGCCAAAGCGCTGCTGCTGAACAGCCCCAATAACCCCACCGGAGCCGTTTACACCCGGCAGGAGCTGGAAGCCATCGCCGCCATCTGCGTGGATAAGGACATCCTGGTGGTTTCGGACGAGATCTACGAACGCCTGGTTTACGACGGCATCAAGCACGTTTCCATCGCCTCCCTGAACGAGGAGATCAAAGCCCGCACCGTGGTGATCAACGGTGTTTCGAAAGCCTATGCCATGACTGGCTGGAGGCTTGGCTACGCCGCGGGCCCGGCCCACATCATCGCCGCCGCCGCCAGGGTTCAGGAACACGCCACTTCCTGCGTGAACTCCATCACCCAGAAGGCCTGCGTGACCGCCCTGGCCGAAGAGGACGACTCCATCGAAAAGATGCGCGCGGAATTTGAAAAACGCCGCGATTTTCTCTACGCCGAGCTTGGCAATCTGCCCCACGTGTCCTGTTTCAAACCACAGGGCGCGTTCTACATCATGCCAAACATCGATTGGTACCTGAACAACAACAGCCAGGGCATCACAGATGGAGACCAGTTTTGCCAGGTCCTGCTCGAGAAGCACCACGTGGCCCTTGTGTCCGGCGCTTCCTTCGGCATTCCATCCAACGTCAGGTTTTCCTATGCCAACAGCATGGAAAACCTCCAAAAAGGCGTTACCCGCTTCGCTCAATTCCTCAGCGAACTCACACCCTTAACAACATAGGAAAAATAATCATGACCGATATGGAAGATAAATACCGGGAACGCTGGCAGGACAAGCGTAAAAAGACCTACGACTGGAAGCGCCTGATCATCATGTTGCTGGCCACGTTCGCCGTATTCGTGGTGATGGACAAGCTAAACCAAGTAAGCGTCAAGGAAGATCCCGCGGTCGAATATACGGCCCCCGACACAACCCGGACCCCACAAACACAGAACCCGTCTGCTGAAGACGCCCGGCCATGAGTTTGGTGATCGTGGGCTCGATCGCCCTGGATACGATCGAAACTCCGCTTGGCAAGGTGGAAGAGGCTTTGGGCGGTTCCGCCGTTTACGGCTCTCTGGCCGCTTCCTATTTTGCCCCCACCTACATTGTGGGCGTGGTGGGCGATGATTACCCCGCCCGCGGGATCGAACTGCTGCGAGCGCACAAGGTCAATCTGGACGGCCTGGAAACCAGGCCGGGAAAGACCTTCCGCTGGAGCGGGACCTACCGCCAGTGGAATCAGGCCGACACCCTGAGCACCGATCTGAACGTCTTCGCGGACTTTTCGCCCCAGCTGCCCCCCTCCTGCAGATGCTGCCGCAGCCTCCTTCTGGCGAACATCCATCCCCAACTGCAGCTGCAGGTGCTGGACCAGATCGAAAGCTACCAATGGGTGGCCTGCGACACCATGAACTACTGGATATCCCTGTGTCCGGAACTCCTGACCGAAGTGATCCGCAGGGTGGACATCGTCTTCATCAATGAGGACGAGATCCGCCAGTATTCAGGGCTGGACAACGTCTTTGCCGCCGGACGCCAGCTGCTGGGCATGGGCGTGAAGGCCGTGGTGATCAAACGCGGCGAATACGGCAGCGTGACAGTTTTACCCGACGACCTGTTTTTCGCGCCGGCCTGGCCGGTGGAGCAGGTGCAGGACCCCACCGGCGCCGGAGACAGCTTCGCCGGAGGTTTCATGAGCTATCTCGCCACCCAGGACCAGCTCAGCAAAAACGCCATCCGCAACGCCGTGCGGTTCGGCACCGTGCTCGCGGCCAAAAACGTTTCCGCCTTCAGCGTGGACGGCCTGGTCAACCTGGAATTCTCGGAATTGCAGCATAAAGTGCACCAGCTGCGCAACTGGGCCTGAGCCCCGCGGACCAGCAATGACGCAAGATACTTTGGACTACCGTGGTTCGGGGGTGGACGTCGAAGCCGGAGAACGCGCCGTGGATGCCATCCGCGCGGTGGTGAAAAGCACCTACAACGCCAATGTGCTCAGCGAACTGGGCAGTTTCGGCGGCTTGTTCCGCTTTCCGCAAAACCAGTACAACGAGCCCATCCTGGTCTCCAGCACCGACGGCGTGGGCACCAAACTCCGCGTGGCGATCAAGGCCCGGCGCTTCGACAGCATCGGCCAGGACCTGGTGAACCATTGCGTAAACGACATTCTTGTCCAGGGCGCCCTGCCCCTGTTTTTTCTCGATTACATCGGCCTCGGCAAGCTCGAAGCGGCCATGGTGACCCAGATCATCTCCGGCATGGCCAAAGCCTGTTCCGAAAACGGCTGCGCCCTCATCGGCGGCGAGATGGCCGAAATGCCCGGCATCTACCAAAGCGGCGATTTCGACCTGGTGGGCACAATTGTGGGCGTAGTGGACAAAGAGCATCTGCTGCCGGCCGCCAGGATCCAAAAGGGCGATATCCTGATCGGGATCCCCAGCAGCGGCCTGCACACCAACGGCTATTCCCTGGCCCGCAGGATCGTGTTCGACCGCCTTGGCCTGGACATAACCGACAGGGTTCCCGAACTGGACGCCACTGTCGAGGACCTGCTGCTCAGCGTGCACCGCAGCTATCTTCCTCTGCTGAAGCCACTCTTACGCGATGAGCGCCTGCATGGCCTGGCCCACATCACCGGCGGCGGCATTCCTGGAAACCTCAAACGGATCATCCCGGAAGGCCTCTGCGCCTTTGTAAGCTACGCCGAACGCGAGATCCCGCCCCTCTTCAACTGGCTGCAAAACGCGGGCGGACTGAGCCGCGAGACCATGCTGGAAAGCTTCAATCTGGGCATCGGCATGATCGCCGTGATCGATCCTGCCTTTAGCTCAGAATTCATAACTGCCACCTCAGCCCTGGTGATCGGCGAGATCGACGAAACCCGCGTTCCGGGCACAAAAGTTCAGATCATCGACTGACCCGCCTGTCTTTCACCCTCTGAATCCTTTCTGTGAGAGGTTTTGGACCGTTCTGTTCAGCATGTCCCTCCCTAAACCTCAGCCTGCTCACCCCTCCTTCGCCTCCCGCCTAGTTCCCCCTGAACAAGCGGGAAGTCAGCGGGAGGCGGAGGGGAGGCGGACCGGAGAGGACTTGGGGCCAGTCCTCAGCGATGGCAGGGATAAAACCGCCCCAACCCTTTGCTGCAAAGCCTTAGGCCGGTCAGATAAAATCCATGGAGAGACATAATGGAATCCCGCCAGACCCGGGCCTTCGGCCTGATGTGAGGAGAAAAACAGCCAGGCGTGAACATTTCGCGAAAAAATGCTTGACGATTTTGGGAGAGCCAGATAATCGCATCCTACGTGGAAATATTGTCTCCTTAAAGGCCGTATTTCTTTTCAGACCGTGATTTAAGAGTAATAAAGCCATACAAGAAGGGAGGTTTTTCGATGCGAAAAACTGCATTGATCCTGCTGATACTGCTAATCGGTTGCGCCACTTTTTTGGAAGCAGCCACAACCGGACGCCTCGCGATTCGCGTGCGAGACAACGGAGGTAAACCACTTGAATTCGTGAACATTGTTGTCATGAAAGGGAACCAACGGATCACCGGTGGTCAGACCGACGCCAAGGGAAGCAAGATTCTCATCAACATCCCGCCCGGGATGTACACCGTGAAAGTTTCTCTGCTTGGCTACGACTCCATCACCTACAACGATGTTCGCATCCAGGTTGACCAGACTGCCAGTCTGTCGCCTGTGATGAAAAAAGCCGGCGTGAAAATTGCCACCGTGACGGTTACCGTGCCACAGGACAAGGTGGGTAAAGACCGTACCTCGTCTGAACGCCAGATCGAAATGGACCGCATGGGCGATGTTTCCGTGGGTGACGTGGCCGGGATCGTGGCTTTGCAGGCTGGTGTTTCCAACATCGGCGGCGAGCTGCACATCCGCGGCGGACGCGCCAACGAGATCAACTTCACCGTGGACGGCATGTCGGTTTCCGACCCCGTGGACGGCGGCAGCGCCCTGCAGGTGGATACCGACGCCATCAGCGACATGAAAGTGATGACCGGCGGTTTCCCTGCTGAATACGGCAACGCCCAGTCCGGCGTGATCAACATCGTCACCAAGGACGGCGATCCTTTCTATTCCGGAAAGATCGAATACAACACGGATCATCTCATCACCTCCGGCAGGAATTCAGACGTGGTCAAATTCGCCTTTGGAGGCCCCATCTGGCCTCTGGGCACGGAAGACCTGCGCGAACGCCTCACCTTCTACATCAACGGCGGCGGTGAATGGCAGGACGGCCGTTTGAAAGACTATTACATCGCGGACCCGATGAGCGATTACATGTTCAGCAACCGGCAGCTGCTGGAATACGAATATCCGCTCAACGATCCCTATGCCGACAGGAACAGCATTCTGGGCATCGACACCGGCAACCGCAATTACAATGCCTACAACGTGAACCTGAAAACCAAGTATGTGCTCAACGCCACCCAGCGCATCACTTTGGCCGCCCGCGGCGACCGCTCTTTGGATTATCCCTTTTCCTGGGACAGCCGCTACGCGCTGGACAACTATGCCGTGAGCGAAACCGAACAGAGGCAGTACATCGCCACCTACGACCACGTGTTCAATTCCAGCATGAACCTCAAGGTGAAAGGCAGTTATTACCAAAAAGACAGCAACACTGGACCCCGCGGGATCGACCGCGGCAACTACCTCTACATGTATCAGGGCCTGGATCCCGAAAATCCCGGCGAAGACTACGTGGACAACGTGCTGCTGGGCAACCAGGGCTGGAACAGCGTGGACCATAACTCCGACGGCGTGTACAGCCCGGACTACAACGGCGACGGCATCAGCGACGCCGACTATCTGGACTCCTCCTTCTGGACCTACCGCATTGCCAGCGTGGAAGACCCGCGCGTGATCACAGGCTTCGCGCCTCCCGGCTCCATCTACCAGTTCTTCCAAAATGACCTCACCAGTTCCGTCAACGCCCGTGCCGATTTCGAATGGCAGGTGAACGACACCCATCTGGCCAAGACAGGTTTGGAAGTGATCAAGCACTCGATCAAGAAAGACCAGCTGCAGAATTTCCTGAACATCTATGAAGATCGTTTCCAGGCCAGCCTGAAGCGCAAATGGGACGATATGGCCAATTTCGTGCCCGTGTTTGATTCCCTGGGTAACGTTACCAACGTGCCGGACGAGCTTTATTCGATTTACGCGACCGATGAAGGGGCCCTGATCCCCATCTACAATCCCGAAGACTATTTCAAAGCCGCTCAGGAAGCCTCCGGCAAGCGAGACGGCTATCAAGCCGATCCCTGGCAGGTGGCCTATTACATTCAGGACAAGATGGAATGGGAAGGCATGATCGTGAATGCCGGCCTGCGTTTTGACCTCTGGTACCTGGGCAACAAATACAAGGTGCTGCAAGACGACGCCAGCTACCGCGAGGTTGAGTTCGACAAAGACGAACGCTGGCAGCTGATGCTGTCCCCGCGCCTGGGCGTTTCGCACCCCATCACGGACCGCGACGTGCTGCGCTTTGCCTACAACTATCAGAACCAATTGCCTCAGATGCAATACATCTTCACCTCCAAGACTCCCGCCGACGCCAACGTTTCCGACCAGACCATCACGGTTGGCAACACCGAGCTGGAGCCGCAGATCACCGTGACCTACGAAGTGGGCCTTTCCCACCAGCTTTCCGACGACTACGTGGTGGACATGACCGCCTACTATAAAAACCTCTACAACTACGTGAGCACGATGAAAGTCACCAAGCCCGGTGAAGAGCAGATCTTCTGGTATCAGTTCATTTCCGAGGACTACGGTTCCGCCCGCGGGATCGACATCCAGCTGGAAAAACTGATGTCCAACTTCAACAACTGGTCGGTTGCCTACTCTCTGGCCTGGGCGCAGGGGAACAACTCCTCCACCGTGATCCAGGACGAAGCCACCAATCTGCGTGAATTTCCGCTGGACTGGGACGTGCGCCATAACCTGAGCCTGAACTACACTTTCAGGATCGGCCGCGGCGAGGAATTTTTCGTTCCCTTCACGGACTACATCCTGCCCCTGGACGACCTGAGCGCAAACATCAACTGGAGCTTTGCCTCCGGCGCGCCCTACACGCCGCAAAGCATGGAAGGAAACAGTCTGCTGGACACCAACAGCGCCCGCAAGAAATTCACCCATCAGGCCAACCTGCGCCTTACCAAAGGCATCACCCTGTCCCAGAAAATGAACATCCGCCTCTTCATGGACGTGGAAAACCTCTTCGGCACCAGAAACGTGTACACCGTGTATCCCAAAACCGGAAGTGAACTTTACAACGGCGAGGACATTTCCGACTCCAACACCGGCTACACCTACCCCGAAGTGCAATATGTTTACGACAAGTACATCCAAAACCCCGGTTTTTGGAGCAACTATCGCGGCATCACCTTTGGTGTGTCGTTCAACTTTTAGTAATCCCCTGGAGGAAAGATAACATGAGAAAGAGCTTCTCTAAAGTATTACCGCTGATCGTGCTGATGAGCATGCTGCTCGTTGGCTTGGCCTACGCGCAAACAGATACAACAGCCGCCGCGACCACCGATACCAGCATAGCCGCAGCGGTCACTGAACCTGCAGCCGAAACCGCCCCGGTCGAAGAGAAATCCTCCGGCCTCAAAGGCGTTGCCGAATTCCTGTTCGGCCGCTCCCTGGTGAAGCAGTTTCTGGACGGCGGCTGGGCCATGTGGCCGATCCTGTTCGTGTTCATCTATGGCCTGGCCTACGCCATCTGGAAATTCATCTCCCTGATGTATGCCAAGATCAACCTCAACGACTTCCTGAACAAGATCCTGCCCCTCATTAAGGATAAAAAGATCAAAGAAGCCACCGAACTTGCCAAGAAGACCCGCGGCCCAGTGGCGGCAGTGGTCTATGCCGGTTTGCTCAAGGCTGACCGGGGCGTGGACGCCGTGGAAAAAAGCATGGAAAACGCGGCCATGATCGAGATGTCCTACCTTGAAAAAGGTTTTGTGGAAATGACCTCGACCATCACTCTCGCCCCCATGTTGGGATTTTTGGGTACGGTTGCCGGTATGGTGGTCGCTTTCGACGCCATCGCCAAAGCCCGTTCTGTGGATGCCACGATCGTGGCGGAAGGTATCAAGATCGCCCTCATCACCACTCAGTATGGTTTGATCGCAGCCATCCCGATCCAGTTGTTGTACAATATCTTTACCACCATGGTGGACGGCTTGGTCATCGACATGCAAAGAGCCTCAGAGAAGGTCACAGAAGCCCTCATCGAGTCTTGATAAGGGGGGAACAATGAAAGTTACCCGCAAGAGAAAGCGCAAGGCCGATATTCCGACCGCGTCCACCGGCGATATCGCTTTCCTGCTGATCGTCTTCTTCATGTCGACCACCAAGTTCGACGTCAAGGAAGGCGTAAAAGTTCAGTTGAACAAAGCCGTAACCCAGGAACAGCAGCAAACCACCCAGATCCAGCTTACGGACAAGGAAATGACCCGGCTCGAGATCATGGAAAACGGTTATCTGAAAGTTAATGAAGCAGAGCCGCGCGCCTACAATGACGACGACCTGGACAAGCTGATCCTGACCAAGATCGAAGAAAGGGAAGCGCTGAACCGCACCCTTACCGATCCCGAGCTTAAATCCACGAAGATGCTGTTTCTGGTAAAAACCAACCCTGAAGCCAAATACAGCGAGATGGTGAGGCTGGTGGACCACCTGGTCACTTACCGTGACCGGGCCACCATATCCATCTCGACAGCGATATAGGAGCAAAGCAATGGCCAAGATAATGACGAAAAAAAAGGCGGATGTGAACATCCCAACCGCCTCAACCGGTGACATTGCCTTCCTGCTTTTGCTCTTCTTCATGGTTTCCACGGTCTTCGTTCAGGAGCGTGTTTTCTGGGTGCAGAGGGAACGTTTCCCGATGGCTTCTGAAAACATCGAAAGAGTCTCCCGCAACGAGTCCGCGACGATCTACATCACGCAGAAAGAAGAAATCCTGATCGACGACTTTCCCCGTTCGGTGGACGATGATTCGATCGTCGACACCATGAAGGCCAAAGCCCGGGAAATCCCCACCCTGCAGGTTTGCTTCAGAACGGACAAAGACACCCGCTATCAGGCTGTGCGCGATGTAATGATGCGCCTGCAGGACGCGGACACGCGCAACGTGGTCTTTGAAACCCAAAGAAAGCTCTAAGAGGTGAGATATGGCACTCAGATCATATGACTGGAAAGACCACGCCAACGCCCAATTCAGCAAGGCGCTGGCCCTGGCCATAACCCTCATGCTTTTTGCCTTCCTGGTGACACCCAGGATGGAATCGCAACATAGCAAAGAAGAAACCGCCATGGCCGAAATGGCCGAAGCGCCACCTGACCAGCGTGAAAAGGAAGAAGACGTGCAGGAGCAGGAGATCGAGATCGACATCCCGGTGTTCAGCGAAGAGCTGGCCACCGAAGACACTCCCGAGCTTGCGGAACAAAGAGCCCAGGCCTTGCAGATCTTCGGAAACTACCAAGCCACGACCAGCAGCTCGCTGCAGGCCAGTGATGACGAACTGCCTCCGGGCTTCGAGCCCTATGAAGACGCTCCCGTTCCCATCGGCGGCATCAACCCTGTCTATCCGGACTTCGCCAAGCGGGCCGGGGTGCAGGGCACCGTGGTGCTGGAAGTGGAGGTTTACAAAGACGGCCGGGTGGGCAACGTGGAGGTTCAGAGATCAGTTCAGTCCGGTCCCGGGGGTTTGGATGAAGCGGCGATCGCCGCCGTCAAGGCCGCCCGGTTCCAGCCCGGCAAGATGAACGGCAACCCTGTGAACACACTGGTTATCCTACCTCTTGAATTCAGAATAAATTAATATACATTGGGAGTATTGCATGAAGTTTAACAAATTAGCGTTCTGCCTGCTGCTGGCGTTGCTGATCTCCGGAACAGCTTTCGCGGCGATGGCGGAATCTTCATCAGGGACCAAGAAACTGGACCTTTCCCTTTACCATAATGTGGGTAACATTTGGCTGCGGGTGAGTAACTACGGTTTCTTCGGCTCTGGAGACGACGTGGTGCCTCAATACCCGTCGCTGGAGTACCCCGGTGGCAGTGGTATCGACTACCTCTACCAGGGCGCGCTCTGGTTCGGCGCCAAGAAATACCGCCGCGACGATGCCGGCAGAAAACTCTACTGGAGAGCTGTGAATCCCAGCGCCGACAGCACCTCGACGGTCGCTGAAGGCACCGCGGGCTGGCAGCCCTGGATGAAACCAGTGGTGGACACCCTGGTCACCGTCGGCTTTGATGGCGACGCGGACCTCTATGAGTTCCTGCCTGCCTACAATCCTCTGGTGGCAGGTAACGCCGAGGCTGTGGACATGTACAACGCCTACAATTCCCTGGACGGGATCGCCACCGCCAGCACCCGCTTTCATAAACGGGGCGAAGATGACGACGGTGACGGCATCATCGACGAAGACTTTGTAGGCTACACCTTCCCGCTCAGGACGGCCAACGAATTGCCCAGCCAGTTCCAGTCTTTCGGCGGGCAGTACATCGCCAATACCCAAAACTTCAACATCATCAATGAAGGCACCAATTCCGAGATCTGGTTTCCCTTGGGCTTCATGGAATTGTCCGATACATCACATAACACTTACGACTTTTCCAATCCTTACGACGACGACGGTGACGGCCAGGTGGACGAAGACGGAGCTCCTGTTTCCGAGCAGGACTTCATTTCCTTCTACTACGACTACTGCCCCCTCGGCACCGTGGGTGACAGGGATCTGGGCCAGTCCAGAAGCACCAACCGTCACTATCCGCTCAACGTGCGCGTGAGGCAGATGTCCTACCAGTGGAGTTACGACTACATCAAGAACCTGGTTTATGTGGAATTCAACGTTACCAACATGAATATCGCCACCCAGGACAGCCTGTTTGATTGCGCCATGGGCATCTACATGGACTGCGACACCGGCCCCCAGAGCATGGGCTCGGAAAAAGCCGCCGATGACAAATCCGGCTACGTGAAGGGTGAAGGCTACGAATTTGCCTACACCTACGACGCCGACGGCGACGGCGGACTCACCACCGGCCGCGTGGGCGCCCGTGTTTGCACCCCGGACCCCGAACAGCTTCAGTTCCATTGCTGGTACTGGAAGGTCGGAGACGGTCCGGATGACTCCAACCCCTACAACTGGAACTTCTCCCCGCAGCGCACGGCCAACGAGAAATACTGGCTGCTGACGGGGAGGAACCCCAATGAGACCAAATACACGCCCCTGCGCCCCGAGCAGGCCGACCAGACTGAATGGGAACAGCCCACCCCCAACGACACCCGGTTCCTGTTCTCCTTCTACGGCGACCAGGAAGGTATGACCAATCCCTCCGAAAGTTCCTGGAACCTCGCTCCCGGCAAGACCATGAAGATCGTGGTCGCCGTGTTCCCCGGTGACGACCAGGAAGACCTCAAACGCACGGCGCGCTGGGCCAAGGACATCTACGGCAAGCCCCAAACCCTCACCACTGTGATATTGCCGGATACCTTCCCACACTACAATCCGCCGGAACCCCCGGAAATCCCCAAACTCTTTGCTGAAATGGCCGACAACGGCAACCGCATCGACCTCTACTGGGATAACCGCGGCGAATTCTCCTACGATACCAAGACCGTTTCCAGCGCCGTCATCGGCTGGCAAAACCCCTCCAGTCCCCAACTGGAACCAGGCTTGGATTCCGATCCCAACGCGGTTGACTGGAGCGGCTATCCCGTCGAGTTCCAGCCGCCGGCTTCGGCCGACTCTCTCGCGTTCAACATGAACGCCACCGTCAATCCTTACACAGCCCACAGGCTCCGCCACGATTTCCAGGGCTACACCACCTGGGGCAGAAGCGGCAGCGGATCGCAGGAAGACTGGACCATGATGGAACGCTGGGACAGGATCGAGACTCCCCAGGACCTGCTGGATTACCAGGTGAACTTCAACCATCCGAATGATTCCCTGCATGTGAATTACGGCGGCTATCTGGGTATCGACAAAGGCCTTCCCAACCGGAATGCCTGGGCGAATACCGACGATTACGGCCTTTATACGGTTCTGGATGAAAACTATCATTACTCCCCCAATCCCGCAGATGTGTTCTATGGCTGGCCGATCTACAACCCTGCCGTGGAATGGAGCGAGGACCTTGAGGTTGAGGCGCAGGCCATAGCAGATGCTAACGCGACCCTGCCGGATTTCATGATCAAGAACCTTCAGGCCCGCCTCTTCAAGCATCCGGACATGCGGCCGGAGATCTTTGACGAGTTGTACGACTCCAAGATGATCCCCCTGCCGGGACATGGCGGCCAGGTGAACATACCGGGCAGCACTCCCCCCACAACGGATGAACTGGCCACCCTGGCTGAACTCAAGGATGAAAGGCTGGCCCGCAGATATTACCGCTCCGCCATCATCAACCCCCGCAAGGGTGTGGAATACTACGTGGCCGTAACTGCTTACGACCGCGGCATCCCCTCCAACGACCTGAACTTCCTGGAAACCGGACGCGACGCCGATGCCAACATGAAGATCTTCTTCCCCGGCACGCTCGCCCAGGAATCCATGGACAACATCTACGTGGTGCCCAATCCCTACATCGGCAGAAGCAGCTTCGACGGCCGCCGCGACAACGACGAAAAAGGCGATAAAAGCCGCCGTCTCTGGTTCATAAATCTGCCCATGGAATGCAAGATCCGCATCTACACCCTGGCCGGCGACCTGGTTCAAGAACTGGATCACAACGGCGCTTACCAAGCCGATATCATCACGGTTTCCAAAGCCGCCACCCAGGGCATCTCCGCCAGCGGCATGCACGACTGGAACCTGCTGTCCAAGCACAATCAGATCATAGCGCCCGGAGTGTATCTCTACTCCGTGCAAAACAAGGCCGACAACAAGATCAAGGTCGGCAAGTTCGTCATCATCAAATAGGGGAGGAACAGTGAAAAAACATACCATACTGATCGTCGCTCTGGCTCTGATGCTGTTGCCTGGCCTTATTTCCGCCAAGCCTTTCGGCAAGGTGGGAACCGCGGCCTTGCAATTCCTCAAACTGGGCGTGGACGCCCGCGCCATCGGCATGGGCGAAGCCTTCACCGCGGTTACAGACGACGTTTCCTCTGTTTACTGGAACCCCGCCGGGCTTGCCCCCGCCTTCGAAAATCAGGTTCTGGCCTCTCACACGAACTGGCCCGCCGGCATCATGCACGATTTCGTGGCCGGCACCTATACCAACGGCCCCTCCACCTTCGCGGCCTACGGATCCGTGCTGCACATGGACAACATGGACATCACCGATGAGGAGACCTTCGGGCCCACCGGCGAGCAATTCACCAACAGCAGCATGGCCTTTGGCCTCAACTACGCGCAGCAGTTCACCAACAAGTTTTCCGCCGGCATCGGTGTGAAATACCTGCGGGAAAACCTCTACACCTTCTCCGTGAACAGCTACGCCTTCGACGTCGGCTCCATCTACAACACCGGCTACAGAAACATCAAGATCGGCATGGCCCTGCGCAATTTCGGGCCCGACATCCGCTATCTGGTGGATGACGATGAAGACGGCGCCAACGATGAAGATCCCTTCGACCTCTTCGACAACGACGGCGACGGCCTGATCGACGAAGACGGGCAGGAACTCGATTCCAAGATACCCATGAGTTTCTCCCTGGGCATCTGCGGCGACATCATGCGCACCGAAACCTCCCACTGGATAGTTTCGGCCCAGCTCGACAACGTGATCGACCGCATGGAAACCTGGAACCTTGGCACGGAATACAAGATGGGCAACCTCTATCTCCGTGGCGGCTACCAACTAAACTACGATACCAACGGCTTCAGCGCCGGGGTCGGTTACCAGATCCCCACCCGCTTTGCCATCATCAATATCGACTATGCCTATACGGACATGGGCGCGCTGGCAGAAACATTCCTCAAAAGCGCCCACCGCCTGTCGATCAAATTCCGCTATTAAGCAAATGACCCTATAAATAATGGAGGTAAGAATGAAAAAAACCTTATTGGTCATATTAACGCTCGGCTTCATCTTCTCCTTCGCGTTCGCGAAGGAAATGATGCCCGCCACAAACCTGAAGGAAATGCCGGTTCTCATGGAGGACCAGGTCCCCGTGGATCCCAGCACCGTGTTTCCCACCGTGCAGACCCGCACCGCGCCGGAATATACCTTCTCAAAACTGCCCACTGCCATCATCACCAACTACTACGACTACATGATCGGCAGCTACAACGGCCTGCCCCTCAGGATCATCCCCGATGTAGCCGGGGGCGGATATTTCATGAGCTATCACGGCCGGCGCCAGCCCACCAGCACCCGCCGCGCCTTCTACGCCTACATCGACGCCCAGGGCAACGTGGTGAATAACAACGAGATCACCAGCGTGCAGAACAACGAAGGCTACGCCACCGTGTCCGTGGATCCCGTTTCCGGGAAACCCCTCTACGCCTGGCACTGCAACACAGACGCAGATGACGAGTATGAGGTCCAGTTTGCCTCCGATGCCTTCATTGCCGGCATCTCCGGCCTCTTCAACGACCTCCAGGTCACCATCGACAACCCCTACACCATCACCTCCCCCAGCGGAGTGACCACCACCGCCAACGAGTTCATCTGGCCCACGGCTCAGATCGGACCCTCACCGGTGGCCGGCAAGAGAAGGGTGTACCTGGCCGCCAGGAACTCCGTCTATGAAACCTTCGGCCCCTCCGAAAACCTGATGGTCGCCTTTGCCGATTTCGACGGCAACGACGTCGAAAACGGTGTGGCTTTGACCTGGAGCCAGGTCTCCATCCCCGAGATGAACGACTGGAACGTTGACGACCAGTGGCGCCGTCCCTTCCACGCCATCACCACCGACAACGCCGGCAATGTTTACTATGCCGGTTACCACTTCGCCACCGAAGCCGACGGCACCACCAACATCCGCGAAGCCGACTTGGATGTCTTCGTCTGCCCGAACTACGGCCAGGGCACCTGGACCCGCGTGAGCGGCTACAGCTGGATCCCTTCCTGGAACCCGATCGGCCAGCAAGGCCAGACCAACGGCTATTTCGTGGACGACAGCAGCATCGGCTATGCCGATTCCCTGCTTGTCTGGGCCATTGCCAACGCCGCCCACATCAATGCCGGAGTGGACAACAACGGCCGCATCCACGTTTTGGGAACCTGGGCCCAATCCACCAAAGATGGCGGATACTGGCAGGACTTCCAGGTGGTGAAAGAATTCGTGTTCGATCCCGCCACCCAAGACTTCTCAGTTAAAGACGTGTTTCCACAGAAGAACCCCGCCGACACCTTCAACCAGTGCTTTGTGCCTTGGGACATGGAACCGCCCTGGGGTACTCCAGAGTATTTCCAGGCTGACGACGGCAACTACTACCTGACCATCGCTGCCGCCGGCGGCGGGCATCCTGGACTTAAATGGCCCTTCCCCCACTGGGATACAGCGGCCCACGGTGATGCCATGCTCTTCCACTACAACAACACCAAGGTCACCAATGCCAACGACCAGGGCATGATGGCCGCTGTCTGGCAGGACGCTCAGCGCGCCCGCTGGTTCAACTTCGAATCCGATACCGATTACGCCGCCTACGCCAACACTCCCGAGATCTACATTTCAGTTTCTCCGGACAACGGCGACACCTGGAGCGAGCCCATCATCATCAACAACGTGGAAACCACCCAATTCTCCGGGATCAAACCCATGTGGGTCTATCCCGCGGATGAAGTTATCTACACCGGCATGCAAGGCCAGAACATGGTTGGAAAGCTTGGCGTGATGTTCTACAACGACTTCACCTGGGGTTCCAACGCCATCACCCCTTCCTACCATCCCACCCCGGATGGCGGCGAAGTGATGTTCATGGAACTGCAGATCGTCTTCCCGCTTGGCTCTGCCGACGGCGAAAACACTGCCCCCGCCATCACCCGCATGCTGCATCAGAACTACCCCAACCCCTTCAATCCTGAAACCACCATCAGTTTCGATCTGCCCAAGGCCGGCCCCGCCAACCTTTCCGTGTACAACGTGAAAGGCCAGCTGGTGAAGACCCTCGCGGACGGAAACCTGGATTTCGGCAAGCAGAGCTTCGTCTGGAACGGCACCGACAACAACGGTCGCAACGTTACCAGCGGCATCTATTTCTACCGCCTCACTGCCAACGGCAGCGTGGAGACCAAGAAAATGATGCTGATGAAATAAGACTTCGCCAGATAAACAATCACCCGGGTGCTCGCGCCCGGGTTTTTTTTGTCCGCGCACAAGGAAGTCCCAACTGATTTTTTGCTTGACAATTATTGACGGGCTGACGAAGCTACGTTCTTGGTGGCCTCGGCCCTTATAAACTGGCAGGCCGCTGATTCATAGGTTGGATAAGTTACTTGTAATGAGTTTTTTGCCCCCCCCCCCTCGTGGGAAAGGCCCCCTCTGTTAACCCAACAACAAAAGATATGGAGAGAACCATGAAACGCATTTGTTTATTCATGCTGGTCCTGGCCCTTCTGCCAGCCTTGGCGCTGGCCGAGACCATGGTCCCGGGACCCCAGCCCAAACCCCTGCCCAGCCCCCAGGGAATGCGGATGCCGGCACTGCGCGACGCACCCGCTTACACCTTCACAAAACTGCCCACCGCCATAATCACCAACTACTACGACTACATGATCGGCAGCTACAACGAACTGCCCCTGGCAGTGATCCCTGATGTGGCCGGTGGCGGATATTTCATGACCTATCACGGCCGCCGCCAAGCCACCAGCACCCGCCGCGTGTTTTACACCTATCTGGACCCCGCAGGCAACGTGATCAACAACAACGAGATCACCAGCGTCCAGAATCATGAAGGTTTTCCCGCTTTGTCGATCGATCAGGTTTCCGGAAAACCCCTCTATGCCTGGCACGCCAATGCCGACGCGGATGCCCAGAACGAAACCCAGTTCACTTCCGACGCCTTCATCGCCGGCATCTCCGGCCTCTTCAACGACCTTTCCCTGGCCTGCGACGCCCCCGTGATCATTGATCCGCCCAACGCCGATCCCACTTCTGACAATGAATTCATCTGGCCCTGCATGGTGATCGGACCTTCGCCGGTGGCCGGAAAACGCCGCGTCTATGTGGGCATGCGCAACTACATCTCCCACGCCTTGAATGGCAGCCCCAGCGAAAACATGTACATCTCCTACGCCGACTTCAACGGCGACGATATCGAGATGGGAACCGCGTTGAACTGGAGCCACACCACCATCCCGGAACAGGACGCCTGGAACCACGACACCGTGGAATTCCGCCGTCCCACCGGAGTCCTCACCACGGATAACGCCGGCAACCTTTACTGGGCCGGCCACCACGTGGCTTACGACGCCGCCGACAACGACCTCGGCGAAGCCGACATGGACGTGTACGTTTGCCCGAACTACGGCCAGGGTACCTGGACCCGCTACAGCGACTTTGCCAACATCCCCACCATCAATCCCAACCAAGCCCCCGGCGACACCACCGGATATTACACCAATCCCGATGAAGGCGAAATCCCTTACGGAGACAACGGCGAAATGTACTGGGGCCTCTCCAACTCCGGTCACTTCAACGTTGTGGTGGGCCAAGACGGCAAGATCCACGTTCCCGGCATCTGGGCCCTGCAGGCCTACAGCGGATACTACTATCCCGCCCTGCAATTCGTTAAGGAATACGTTTACGACATCAACACCCACGAGTTCGAGATCCGCGACATCTATCCCCAGCAGGATCCCAGCGACACCTTCAACGGCACCTTCACCCCCTGGGACATGGAAGCGCCCTGGGGCGAGGTGGACCAATTTGCCGATGACGGCGCTGGTGGCTTCTTCCCCGCGATGTTCACCGACTGGCCTTTCCCGCACTGGGACCAGGCCGCCCACACCGACTTGATGTTCTTTCACTATAACAACATCAAAGTCTCCGAGCCCAACGATCATGGCATGATGGTTTGCATCTGGCAGGATTCAGACCGTGCCCGGATGTTCAACTACTACTCCGATACCGATTACGCCGCCTTCGCCCAAACCCCCGAGATCTACATCGCCGCGTCCCCCGACAACGGCAACACCTGGAGCGAGCCCATCTCCTTGAACAATGTGGAAACCCCGCAAATGGCCGGCATCAAGCCGATGTACGTCTATCCCGCGGACAAGGTGATCTACACCGGAATGCAGGGCGCGCACGAGGTCGGCAAGATCGGCGTGATGTTCTACAATGATTTCACCTGGGGCTCAAACGTGAACGCGCCCGCCTACCATCCCACCCCGGATGGCGGCGAAGTGATGTTCATGGAGCTCGAGATCGTCTTCCCGCTCGGCTCCGCCTCCGACGATCCGACCGTGCCCTCCGTGGCCAGCCTGCTGCTGCAAAACTACCCCAACCCCTTCAACCCCGAAACCACCATCAGTTTTGACATGCCGGCCTCCGGGCCAGCCCGCCTTGAAATCTACAACGTCAAAGGCCAGCTGGTCAAAACCCTGGCTGACGCCAACCACGATTTCGGCCGCCACGCCTACGTCTGGAACGGCACCGACAACGGTGGGAACAGCGTCTCCAGCGGCATCTACTTCTATCGCCTGGCCACCAACGGCCACAGCGAAAGCCGCAAGATGATGCTGATGAAATAAACTCAACTGACCGGATCTTATCCGGTTGACATATCCCGGGACGGCTATTTTGGCCGTCCCTTTTTCCATGTTTTCCCGCCCGGCCCCAAGTATCAATACGGTATCAATACGGAATCATTACGGATGAAATCCGTATTGATTCCGTATTGATACCGTATTGATATTGGGAGCCAGCTGGGGTTGAAATGGGTTTGCGTGATACGTTTTTTCGCAATAGTGAAGGGATTTCCCTGAGACCAGTTGATCGCGAGCAAAGGCTCCACCCCAGGCTTGAAGGAGAGCGCGAATTACTGCTGGCGTGCCTGGCACGGCCAAATTGGGCCAATACACCCGAGAGGGCAGAAACCAACCGGTGCTCTACAATTGTGGGGGGCCGAGTTTGCTGATGCAATTCAGAGTTTATAGCGCTGAATGGGACTGGTCAAATCGATGCCACAAGGCTCTCGCCTCAAAACTATTTCAATTGGAATTCAATGGGCAGGATAAACAGAGTGTTGACGGGGTTGCCGTTCATCTTGCCGGGCTGGAATCGGGCGGCCTTGACGGCGGCGATCGCCGCTTCATCCAAACCCCCGGGACCGGACTGAACTGATCTCTGAACCTCCACGTTGCCCACCCGGCCGTCTTTGTAAACCTCCACTTCCAGCACCACGGTGCCCTGCACCCCGGCCCGCTTGGCGAAGTCCGGATAGACAGGGTTGATGCCGCCGATGGGAACGGGAACGTCTTCATAGGGCTCGAAGCCCGGAGGCAGTTCGTCATCACTGGCCTGCAGCGAGCTGCTGGTCGTGGCTTGGTAGTTTCCGAAGATCTGCAAGGCCTGGGCCCTTTGTTCCGCAAGCTCGGGAGTGTCTTCGGTGGCCAGCTCTTCGCTGAACACGGGAATCGGAATATCCCCATCCCCTCGGGAATAATATCCGCCCCCGGAGGCATACATCGTTGTGTCGATCCCATCGCCCGCGTATTCGCCTTCCCCGGCATCATCCTCCGGAAAAACGGTTTTGCCCTTGCGTTTGCCTTGCCAGTCGGTCACTCGCGCCCGCACCATGCTGATCGCGCGCGGGCCCAGGTATTTCTGCACCTGGCGGGCGGATTCCAAGGCCCGGGGATGCCCGTTGGAAGCGGCCACCAGGAACCAGAAATAGCTTTCCTCCACTCCGGCACGGGCGGTCCTGTGTTTCAGATAAGTTGCTCCCAGACGGTATTGCGCGTCCAGATGGCCCAACTGAGCCGCCTTGTGATACCAGGTGAGGGCTTGGTCGAGGTCCACCTTCGTTTTCAGCCCCAGTTCATGGCTCTTGCCAAGCTGGAACTGCGCTTTGGGGTCATTCGCCCTGGCCAGCTTCTCCAGCTTGGCCAGGGAAAGCAGGGCATAGTTTCCGGGTTTTTTGGCACAGGAAGCCAGCAGGCCGCCCAGAACCACTCCCAGCAAGACGAGAACGATAACTGAATTTTTCATGCTCGCACCTCTGCAGGCTTGAATAAACGTGATTTATTTTTTTGTCAAGTTTTATTTGCGCAACATCAGCCAAACGAAGAAGGGGCAACCCACAGCAGCGGTGATTACACCCACGGGCAGTTCAATGGCGGCGATGTTTTTGGCGATGAGGTCACCCAGCAGCAGGAAGATGCCTCCGGCGGCGAGAGACCAGAGATAGACCCTTTTTTGCCCGGAAGGCACGAAAAAACGCACCACGTGGGGGATGATGAGGCCCACGAAACCGATGATGCCGGCGTAGGAGACAGTGATTCCGATAAGCAGCGAGGTGAGGAAGAAGATCTCTTTGCGCACGCGGGAAACGTTGATGCCCACGCTGCCGGCGTAAACGTCGCCCCCGCTCATGATGTCCAGGGCCGGGGCACGAAACCAGAGCCAGGCCAGGATGAGCAGCGAAAATCCCATCAGCACCAGGAAAAAGCTCCACTCACCCCGGGTGAAGATGTGGCCGAGATTGCCCATCAGGGTACCCAGGATGATCATGGTGTCCTGCTGGAAAAGGTACATCACCAGCGAGATCCCGGCCGCGAAAAACATGCCGGCGATCACCCCGGCGATCAGCAGCCGGCTGCGGTCGAAGCTGCCTTTTTTCTGGGCCAGGCGCCAAACCAGCAGCAGCGTGGCCACCGCGCCGATGAAACCGCCCAAGGGCATCAACAGAGTGAGTCCCAGCACGCCAAAGAGGATGGCGCCGAAAGCCGAGCCGGAGGAAATTCCCAAGATGTAAGGCTCTGCCAGAGGATTGGCCAGCATCAGTTGATACACCGAGCCTATCCCGGCCAGGGCCATGCCGGTGAACACAGTGAGGATCAGCCGCGGCAAGCGCAGTTCGGTTACTATGTTCGCGTCCGGGCCGCCGCCAAAAAGATAGAAGGCCACGATCAGAACTCCGGCCACCCCCAGCAGAAGCGCGAACACCCGGCCCCGCGTCATCTATTCCCCTCCCGGATAGATCAGCCGGTGCAGGTTCCGCAGTCCTTCCAGGGTGCGCGGGGTGGCCTGTTGGATGAGGTCGGGATCGAGATCGGATTCGAAATAGACGCGCCGGTCGCGGAGGGCGGGGATGTCCTGCCAGCCTTTGCGGGCCAGGATGGAGTCCAGGCTGTCGCGGGAATAGCAGATGATGATGTCTGGCCGGGCCTGGACCACCGCTTCGGGGCTAACGCGGGCGTAGTCGCGCTCGAGTTCGCTGAAAATGTTGTCACCGCCTGCGGTTTCGATCACTTCACCCACAAAGGAGGCGTCGGAAACGCTCATCAGGGGGTCGCGGTAAATCTCCAGATAAACTTTGGGACGGTCCAGTCCCGCTGTCTGGGCTCGCAGGGCCGCGATGCCACTGCTCAGGCTGTCGGCCATCGCTTTGGCCTCCGCGGGTTTGCCGATCAGGTTTCCTATCTCGAGCACCACGCGGGGCAGGTCGTCCAGCTTTTGGGGATAGATCTGTGTCACGCTGAGGCCCATTTTGGCCAGATCAGTGGCGAGGGCTTCCTGCTCCAGGGCGGAGCTGAACACCAGATCCGGTTTCAGGGCCAGGATGGCTTCCTTGCTTACGGCTCCGAAATTGCCCACTTTTTCGATCCCGGCAAGTTCCGGCGGATAGTCGCATTCCTGGGTGACACCCACCATCAGGCCGGCACCGCCCAACGCGGCGACGATCTCCGCCACCTCCGGAGAGAGGACCACGATCCGCTTCCGCCCTTGCGCCTCTTCCCCACTGCCACAAGCGCCGGTGATCAGGATAAGCAGCAGCAACAGGGTCCCGATCAAGCCAGCGGCAGGTCTCATCAATTCAAGATGTCCACACGGATCTTTGAGGGATCGTTCAGCCAGGCAACCTCTTCCCTGATCTCCGTGATGTCTTTGCTGTAGAGGCGGATGCAGCCATGGGAAACGAATTTGCCGATGGAGGAGGGGCTGCTGGTACCGTGGATGCCGATCCCGGTCCAACTTTTTCCGGAGAAGGTGCCGGAGCGGGTGTTCACGGCAAAAAACCAGGGCCCATAGACGCCAGGCCCGCTTTTTCGGCCAGTTTCCGGAGAAGTGTAGCGCCATTTGCTGGAAGCGCTGATGGAATCTATCTTGAAGTGTCCTTCCGGCGTGGCCAGGTCGCCGATCCTGGATTTGTCCTTGTTGTTTTTGCCCGTGGCCACGGGGTAGGTTTTGAGCAGCACGCCGTCCTTGTATAGATGAAGCTTGTGGTCGGTTTTCTTGATGATAATGTAGTAACCATCGGTGATGTGGCGCGGCTTGCGGTTTTTCCAAGCCTCCAGGCTGTCAGTATTGGCCGGAAGCACGCTGAGAGCGCCATCCTCAGTTACCAAACCGTTTTGCGCCTGAACCGTAGTGGCTTTCTCCGCCTTGCCGGTGGAATTTGCCGGCTGGCCCCACGCGACTGCCGAAAACAGTAACAAAAGCAGCATGGTCGCCATGATCTTGCAGCTGGTCAGTCGATTCAATGTAACCTCTCATGATCGAAATTATTCACAGGCCCCACCACCCCATCCTGATGGGGTCAGTCACCACCACCAAGGATATTTGTCAACTGCTTTTTATACGCTGCCCACAGCGATATACTGCATGATTATTGCCGGGGAGGGCGCGGCGGCATCCCAGCGCCGCGGGAGGATTTTTCGGTTGACGTAATCGGGAGAAACAAATTTACAGGAAACACCTTCAGAAATGAGTACATACCTAGGTTAGATATCTTTCAGGAGATCAGATGAAACGACTATTTTTGCTGGCCCTGCTGCTCGCGGCAGCGGTTCTGGGCGCCAAGGATCCCGATCCCAAGGCTGTTGTCGGCAAGATCGACGACAAAACCTTCAGCTATGCGGAATACAACAAGATCCTGGACAACTATTACAAGTACCACCAGACCCAGAAAGGCAGCGCCCTCACCAAAGAAGAGAAGGCCGACCTCAACAATCGCTGCTGGGAAGAATTGGTGGGACGCCACATCTACGACAAGGCCATCAAGGCCGGCAAGGTCAAGATCACCCAGCAGGAGCTGCTGCGCGAAGCGAAGAAGAACCCGCCGGCGGCTGTGAAACAGATCCCGGACCTGAAGACCAAGGGCAGGTTCGATAAAAAGAAGTATGAAAAAGCGCTCACCGAATCCAAGGAGTTTCGCGACGCTGTGCTGGATGAGGTGAAGAACCTTTACCAGTACAGCAAACTGCTGGATACGATCCGCTCCGAGGCCGCGGTGGTGGAAGACAGCGTGAAAGTGCAGTGGGAGAGGGACAGCGAGGTGGTGGACGCCAAGATCATCTTTTTCGATGCCAACCGCCAACCCAACGTGGTGGCCACCGAAGACGAGGCCCGCGATTACTTTGAGGCCCGCAAAGAAGAATTCCGCAAGGACGACTGCCGCCGCTACCGCTATGTGAAATTCGCCAAAGCCCCGTCAGCAGAGGATTCTCTGGCGGTTTACGAACGGGCGCTGCAGATCTACCGGGAGCTTGAATCCGGAGCGGATTTCGCCGCTTTGGCCAGCGAGTTTTCCCAGGACCCCGGGTCCGCCGCCAAGGGCGGAGACCTTGGCTGGTTCGGGCGGGGCCGGATGGTGAAGGTATTTGAAGACACGGCCTTCAACACTCCGGTGGGCGAAGTATCCCCGCCGGTGCTCTCCCAATTTGGCTGGCACATCATCCAAACCCAGGACAGACGGAGCACTGAGGGCAACGAGGAAGTTCTGGCCCGGCACATCCTGATCAGGCTTGAAGCTGGCCAGGCCACACAGCAGAAGATGAAGGCGAAAAGTTCGCAAGTCTATGAACTGGCCAAACAAAACGGACTGGCCAGCGCGGCCGCGGAACTGGGTCTGCCAGTGGAGGAAACCGCGGTGTTCCAAGCCAAGGACTCAGCTGTTCCCGGCATCGGCAGAGACGCGGGCCTGATCAGTTTTGCCTTCGCCAATCCCGAAGGCGCTTTGGCCGACATGTTCACGTCGCCCTCCGGAGACATTTTCGTCTGCGAGATCTCTGGGGTTTATCCTGTCTGGTATCCCACTTTCGAAGACGAACGCGCCCGGGTGATGAGCAGTGCCTCCAGCTCCAAGCGCGGCTACACCATGAACGCCAGGGTGCAGAGTTTCGTGAACAGCCTCAAACCCAATCAGTACCTGAGCCAGGCGGAACGCGACAGCATCCTGGTGGTGGAGATCACCGGCCATAAAAAAGGCGACAACATCAGCTCCATCGGCAAGGTTCCGGCCGTGGAGGAAGCCCTGTTCAACACCCCGGAAGGCTCTTTCGCGCCTCTGATCAGCGAAGCGATGCGCTGGTTTTTGGTGAAGGTGGAAAGGCATCAGGTGCCCGACCCCGCGGAATGGGAACAGAACAAAAAGAAATTGCTGGCCGAAGCCAGGGACAAGGCCCGGCAGGAACACCTGAACGAATGGTACCGCGCGGAGCGCCAGAAGGTGACCATCACCGACAACCGGCGCGACTTTTATGACCTCAGCTCCACCGGCCAGGTGATCAAGCTTTAAAAGCCAAACCCGCGCCGCTACTGCCCCAGTGGCCGGGCCATAAACGATCCATTCGGGACCAAACAGCCGACATTGGCTTTTGGTCCCCTGTCCTGGGGTTGGAAATCCTGCGGGAAAATGGGCGCGGGAAGGGGTGCAGGGTGAACCTAGTCAGCCGAAATGGCTGTGAGGGGTTTCCGGATGGAAATGGATCATCACCCGGCGCAGTCCGCCTTCATAGCGGGCCAGCAGTTTTTCCTCGACCCGGTGGGCAATGTTGTTGCCCTCTTCCACGCTGATGCCGCCATCCACACAGATGGTCATCTCGATGGTATAGACAGTGCCGAACCGGTGCACGCCCAAGTCTTCGATGCAGCGCACTCCCTCCACGGACAGCGCTATCTGCCGCACGGTTTCGCCAAATTCCTTGTCTGGAACGGCGTCCATCAATTCAGCGGAGGATTCCATGAGAATACTCACCCCGGTTTTGAAAATGAACAGGGCCACGATGGCGCCGGCCGCGGGATCCATCCAGGGCAAACCCAGCCGGGCGGCAAGCACCCCCGCGATCACGGCCCCGGATGCCATGATGTCGTTCAGATGGTCGTTGGCCAGGGCCTTGAGGGTGGGGTTGCCGGTTTGTCGATGGTTTTTGCGGGTGAGGGCAAGCAGATGGACCTTCAGCAAAAGAGTGGCCGCGGCGATCACCAGCACCCACAGCGAGGTTTGCTCGCTGGAAGCGGTGGTGGCCATGGCGTAAACCTTGTTGATGGATTCCCAGAAGATGGCTATGCCTGTGGTGATGATAAAAGCGCCCACCACGATGGCGGAAATGCTTTCCAACTGGCGGTGCCCGTAGGGATGTTCCGGATCGGCGGGTTTGTTGGCCTGGCGCATGAAGATCTTCACCGCCACATAATAGACCACGTCCGAACTGGAGTTGATGCCATCGGCCAGCAGGGCCTGTGAATGGCCGAAAATGCCGATCAGGGATTTGAGCAAAGCCAGGATGACGTTGCTGAAGAGGCCAAAATTGACTGTGCGGCTGGTGATCGTGTCCCTGTCGCTCATGCTTTCAACTCCCGGATATCTGGAAGGTCAAGATGTGGCAGAGCCTGCCTGAGGCTGGAGCGAAAGTCCGCAGCATCCACAGCCTGGCTGCCCACGGCCGCTGCATTCAGAGCCCAGGCCCGGATCCGGAATGGGATCAGCACCCGCGGCTGTAGTTCAGTCACCAGGCGTTCCAGGCGGACCAAACCCAGTTTAAGGCACTCGGGATGGCGAAAAATGACTCTTGCCCGGGACGCGGCCAGCAGCTCGCGCAGGGCCGGATAGACGGCGTCTGTGAACGCCCCGGGAATGTATAGTGCCTCCAACCCTTGCTCCAAAAGCTTTTTCAGGGTTTTTTCGCTGCCCAGCAGGGAATGCAGGCCAGTTTCTATCCAGCCTCCGTCCTTGCGCAGCAGGATCTGCCCGGAACCTAGTAACTCCGCAAACTCCAGCGGACTGATCTTCTCTTCCGGCAACGCGTTAAGCAGTTCCAGGCGCTTGATTTCAGCGATGATGGAAGAAACACTGCCGTAACTGGCCCCGATCAGCACCACCACGGCATTCACGGCTTCCGATTGGGCGATCGATTTGCGGTCCAGTGAACCGTCGATCAGCACTTTTTCCGCGCCCTGGTCCCGCATGGCCTGCAGCACGGTGATCTGTTCGGAAACAGAGCCCGGGCCAGTGATCTCCGTTTGCAGGGGCACCAGGCTGCGTGCCAGCCACAGCGGGCGGGTGGCGGATCCGGCCGGGAACTTTTCCAGCACCTGCACCCCGCTGCCCAGTTTATCCAGGCCGGCGGTGTCACAGCAGAAAATGGTGCCCGCATCCAGCTTGACCGCTGGTTTGGGCACGCGGAAAACGCTGTCGCGTTCCTCGCCGTCGATCCCGGTGCTGAGAACTCCCCAAACCCCCTTCCGGCGCAGGGACAGCAGGTGGTTGAGCAGGGTGGTCTTGCCGGCGTTTTTGCAGATGCCGACGATGGCCACAGCGCGCAGATCCGCGGCCTGGATCCATTCGAAAGAACCGGGCTGCGCTCCGTGTTTCATCTCTGAGGGCTGCTTATCTTACCCGGCGTTGGTTGCGGCGCGTGTCGGCCGGCCCCATGGAAACTTTTTTGCCCCGCAGCAAGGCCATCACGCCTTCAGTGGAACGGCGTTCGGGGGCGCAGCGGGCTTTGTATTTCTTATCATCCAGAGCTGTGTATTCCGGCTCGGTGTAGGCGGTGATGAAGCCCTCGTAATTGCGCAGGATCACGCGTCCCGGCATCTGGGAAATGATGTAGTTCGGCATCACCGGGATCTTGCCGCCGCCGCCCGGAGCGTCCACAACGTAGGTGGGAACGCAGAGCCCGGAGGTGTGGCCGCGCAGGGATTCGATGATCTCGATGCCCCTGGAAACGGGGGTGCGGAAATGAGAGATGCCTTCTGAAAGGTCGCACTGATAGATGTAGTAAGGCCGCACGCGGTTGCGCACCAGCGCGTGCACCAGGGCTTTCATCACGTCCACGTGGTCGTTGATGCCTTTCAGCAACACGGATTGATTGCCCAGCACCACACCCGCCTCGGCGAGTTTGGCCAAAGCGGCCGCGGCTTCTTTGGTGAGTTCGTTCGGATGGTTGAAATGGGTGTTCAGCCAGACGAACTTGTATTTTTTGAGAACTGCGATCAGTTCATCGGTGATGCGTTGCGGCATCACCACCGGCGTTCTGGTGCCGATGCGGACTATGTCCACGTGGTCGATCCCGGCCAAACGGGCCAAAACCTCATCGATGCGGGCATCGCTCATGGTGAGGGGATCGCCCCCGGAGAGGATCACATCGCGCACTTCCTTGTGCTGTTCAATATACTTGATGGCCTTGTCCACATTTTCCCTGGGCATGGGGGCGTCGTATTCCCCGGCCTTGCGGCGGCGGGTGCAGTGGCGGCAGTACATGGAGCACTGGTCCGTGAGCAGCAGCAACACGCGGTCCGGATAGCGGTGGGTCATGCCAGGCACGGGCGCGTCGGCATCCTCGTGCAGGGGGTCGGCCATGTCGGAAGGGTCTTCAACGCTTTCCGCGATGCGGGGTATGGCCTGCAGGCGCACCGGATCGTGGGGGTTCTTGGGATCGATCAGGCTAAGGTAGTAAGGTGTGATCGCCATGCGGAAGGAAAAACTTTTTGAGCGGGCGACGGCCTCTTCCTCCGGCTGAAGTTCAATGTATTTCTTCAGGGTTTTGAAATCGGTGATGCGGTTGCGGATCTGCCAGTGCCAGTCGTTCCATTCTTTGGCGGTGGCGATCGAACGGATCTTGGTGATGCTAGCCATTTTTTTTACCTCACTGATCGGTGTATCTTGACTGGAAAATCTTCATCAGCACAGGGTTGCGGCGCAGCAGATCGATGGAGATGGCGGCATGGTGCCGCGCGTAACCGTTACCCAGGATCATGTCCACGTCCGCTCCGATCCCTTCCGCTCCCAGCGCCGCTTTGGTGAAAGAGGTGGCCATGGAAAAGAAGTAGACCAGGCCGCGGTCCTTGCAGGCCATGATGGAAGGGAGTTCCGTGTCTTCTATGTTCACCACGTTGATCACCACATCGGCCATCTGGCCGCGGGTGTGGCGCGCCACTTCCTGCTGGATGGTGAGGGCGTCGGTGGCGTCGGCGATGATCACCTCGTTGCAGCCGGTCTGCTTGCAGGTTTCGATGTAGGAGGGATTGCGCACGATGCCGATCACCTTGCCGGAAACGCCCACCCGTTCGCGGGCGATGGCGTTGCAGAGCACGCCGCTTTTGCCGTTGGCACCCAGGATCACCACCGTGTCGCCAGGTTTGGCCAGGCGCTCCACCTGGGCCGGTGCCCCGGCCACATCCAGAACTGACAGGGCCAGGTTCTCATCCATGTCGTCCGGCAGTTTGGCATAGATGCCGCTGCTGAAGAGGATCGCCTGGCCTTCGATCTCCACCTGGTCCTTGTCCAGCAGCACGCGCTTTACCTTGTTGATCTTCAGCGGCGTGAGGGAAAGTGAGACCAGGCTGGCGATGGTGTCGCCCACGGCGATCTCGTCTTCCATCTCAAACTTGGGGCCGATCTGCGCCACGCGGCCGATCAGCATGCCGCCGGAGCCGGTGTCCTCGTTCTTGTGCTTGCCGGTGCGGTTCACCAGGTCGATGGCGTGGTCCGCGAAAGCCTGGTCCAGGTCCTTGTGGCCCTGGGCGATCAGTTTGCTCTTGATCTGGTGGAAAGAGGCGGAATCCACGTTGAGGCGGATCACGTCGATGAGCAGTTCGTTGTCCCAGATCTCGCTCATGTCGTTGTTCAAAACTCTGGCAGGTTGGGGCAGTACGCCCTGGGGCTCGATCACCCGGTGGGTTCCAAAACGGCAGCCGCCGATTTTCATGTTCAACTCCCTAAGATACTGTGATCTATCATGTTAATTATTATCAATCAGAAAGGTCAGTTTTTCTGGCTGTCAGCTTTTGTCAAGGACAAACAGCCCTTGGGAGGAGTGAGGCAAAGGCAGGTTATTCGGAGTCCCGGGCTATTCTGCCAACTCGCTGGGAGGCAGGGTGAAGAGTTCAGGCCGGGAGAAATCGTAATACAACACGCGCAGATTCCCCTGCGGCGAGTAGGAATAGGTGGCCACCAGGTTTTCGTCGAAGATCCAGCTTACCGTCTCCCTGGCTTTGTCCACCAGCACGCTTTCGCCGTGCATTTTGTGCAGCTGGTCGAGCACAAACTCATCCTGTTCCGGAGTGTTTTCCCCGTTGTAAACAACACTCCAGCCATGCAGAACCTCGGAGTCGGGATCCACGTAAAGCACCACGAAATCGATCAGAGGGTTGTAGTCCGAAGCGTAAACCACCCAGCTGCCGATCACTTCCCGGGCGATGAAACCCTGCTGCACCATCAGCGAATCCGCCAGGTTCAGGTTATCGCCATAGGCAACGCCAAAAAGCCCCGCCTGGGCGAACAGGCCGGCCGCAGCCAGGGCCAGGATCATCATTATGTATAGTTTTTTCATTATGCACCTTGTTCCGTGCATTGATTTCTACCAGAGCCCTGGAGTCAACAAAAATCCTGCCCGGCCATCCGGAAACGGCGTTCCCCCTTGAAACCGGGATCAACCCAAAGCCCTTCACTCAAGCCATGAGTTCGCCTCCCGCACAATGCCCGCCTGAGATGCGGCGATCATCCGGGAGGCTGCCAGGGAGAGGATCTCTGAGCCTTCAGCAGGGAAGAAGGCGCATGTTGATATCGAGTGGGTGCGACTGGATTCCAGCCTGCGCTGGAATGACGGAGACGGTACTCGGGTTTTCCAGCCTTGCATGAACTTGAACCAAAAAAGCGCCGGGTTGCAGGCCCGGCGCGCACATGGGAGTACTGCCCTTTATTCTTGATTGAAGGGATCGGCTTTAATGATGGCTTCTTTCGCGTGGGCGGGGAAGCAGAACTTTTCCACCACCTTGTAATACATCATCGGGCTAGGGATGGGGCTGATAGAGTAGGTGCCGGCATTCAGGTTGGACGCCACCAGGTTCGCGAAGCTGCCATAGGGGTTGGAATCGCTGTAGATGTCGTAACTATAACGAGTGTCGGGATTCTGGGTCCATGACAGGATCAGCTGAGGTACGGTAAGATCCAGCTGGATGGTCACGGTGGGCTGGACCGGAGGCGGGACACTATTCACCGCAAGGGTGCAGTTTCCAGAATTTGCACTAAAACCTCCAATCACGATGTAGCAGGTTCCCGCAGGCACGTAGTTGCAACCGCTGTCCACGTATGACACCTGAGTCGTTCCGTCATCGTCGATCAGCAGCACATCGGCAGGATTGGTGCCGGGTGCGGTAACCAGGGCCAGGGCTGTGTCGTATGAAGAACCAGCCAGGTCGATGCTCAGCAGGGTGGGCTGGCTCAGGGTGAGCTGATACACCACATCTTTGGAGCTGCCCAGGGTTGAAGTCCCGCTGTAGTATCCGGTGATGGGATTGAGCAGATTCACCAATCCGCTGGCATCACCATAGGGGCCATGATCGTGATTGTAATGGATTGTGGTGAAGGAGTCCGTGTATGGCAGGGAATTGATCACGATGGGATTGCTTGCGGTATCGCCCAGCAGATAGGTGGTGCCGATCAGATAGCTGAATCCGGCACCCGTTGCGACTGAGGTCACATCAAGCGCTTCGTAATCCACGGCCTGATGCACAAATCCGGCTGGATCTGTGACCCTCATTATGAATTGATAGGTGGTCCAGGGAGGTATGTTTATGGGGGTTTGCAACAAACTTACCCCATCCATCTCATATAGAGTGTAGTTCAAAACCCCGATCCCTTGAATGCCGGCATTGTAAGCATCCGGCATGGCGCCTTTGTTTTGCACTGTCACAATGTAATCCAGGGTGCTTCCCGCCAATAAATATCCAGAAAGGGGCACACTTACGGTATAATCATACAGGGGGCTTTCCTGCACCTTCACGTTGTCGATCAGCCAGCCGTAGCGCTGAATTGAGCTGTCCGATTTCAGGCGGAAGCGCAGCATCAGGTTTGGCTGTCCCAGATAAGCTCGCAGGTCAAAGACCTCTGTTTTCCACCAGGTGTTGTCTGGAACAATATTGGTGGTTCCCCATTCCGGATAGGAGGACTCCATGAAGCAGGGACCTTCCGGATTGTTATTGATGGGGTGTACGTAAGCTCCTCCGCCAAGATACTCATGCGGCATGAAGATCATCCAAGTAATTCCGCCGTCGTTGGAGACCTCCACGTAGCAGTGGTCCCAATTGTTTTCCGTTTTGGCAATGTGGTCGAAGTACAGCAAGGGGAAATTTGCCGTGGTCAGGTCAAAGGTGTAAGTGGTGACCAGCATATTCGCATTGCTGGCCTGATAAGCATTCCAGGCGGATTGCACACCTTCGGAGAACAGCGTGGTATCCAGCGCCCAGGGGGTGTTGCTGGCGGGGTCGCTGACCATGTTCACGAAACCTGCCTCGAAATTCTCGAACCAGGGATAGGGCAAGGTAGGAGTGCCCTGGGTGGTGAAGTTGCCAGGGCCGGCCCAGGCGCTGTAAACATTCACGGAAGGATAGAATGAGCGCACATACCAGTCGTAGGTTGTGCCCTGCGCCAAACCCTGCAAATTGAAAGGATTGCTGGGCATCATGGGAAGATATATCCCCGTACCGAGAGTAAATCCAGGAGGCCCGTACTCAATATCCCAGATAAAGGCGGAGCCAGCCTCCGTCCATTGCAGCCAAGCATCGGTGAAATTGACCGTTGGTTCGAACAGGCCTGTGGGCGGAGGTGGAGAAAGTGTCGTCACCGGAGGCGCGTAGGCCGGGTTTGAGTTTCCCGCACCGTTGAAGGCGGTTACCCTGTAATCGTAGGTTTGCAAGGGCATCAGGCCGAAATCGACGTAGACGGTGGCATCGGTGGGAACAGTATTTCTGTAGTACCAAGTGAGGTCGGGCATCAATCGGGCCTCGATCAGAAAACCTGTTTCATTGCTGGAGTTGTCTGTCCAGTTCAATTGGACAGTATCATAGGCCATCGCGGTGGCAAAGGCGTTGGAAGGATGCGCCGGTACGGCCTGCGATGCAGTATAGTTTTGGTTGGTCTGGCTGGCGGTGATCAAGGAATAGTTCCTGTTGGATGGTGTGAAGGAATAGCCTGCCAGGGAAGGTGTGGCCGTTCCTGTATAGTTGTTGGAAACGGCTTTGCTGTATTGTCCGGAGGAGTTGGTGACCACCGAAGCGCGGGTGTTGCTGAAATCGACAGTAACCCCTGAAATGGGGCTGCCCCAGCTGTCGGTTACCTGGCCTGAGATGTTCAGACCGGGAGAGAGGTTGAAGTAAGCCCACTGTCCGTAGCTGTAGTCGAAACCGGGATAGGGAATGATGTTGTTTAGCGTGAAATATCCATTGTATGAACCGCCCCAACCGAAGTTGAAATGGAAATCCGACTGGGTAGTGCGGTAACCGTCCATCACAAAACAGTGGCCGAACTGCAGGGTCGTGTCATAGCCGTTGTAGATCACCGGTTTGCCATTGTCCAGATCCGCGCGCATCATGCTGGTCCAGGTGGTGGGGTAATTGCTGCGGTAATCCCAGTGGGCGGCGGGATCGTAGCCGAAAAAAGTCTCCATGGCATCGTTGGTGAACACCAATGCTCCGGAGGCGGTCGGGCCATAGTTCATCTCCACCCCCACCCCGCAGTGGTGGAGTAAAGTGGCTATATGTGTATTCAAGCTGCTGATGGAATTTGGCATACTGGACCAATTGTAGGAAGTGGAGGCAAAATTGGCGGAAAGAGCCCCGTAGGTGGGGTGGGTGTATGTGTGTGAGATGGAGCCGGCGCTGGGATGGTTCCAGTATTTCATCACCTGCCCCATTGCCGTGGCTGTGCAGCCGGCGTAGGCATGGAGTCCTGGGCCCCCGGCATCGTAGGGGCAGGAATTGTTATAGGGCCAGTCCTGATTCCAGGTGGTTTGCAGCAGCGGAGCCACGTCCCGAGTGGAATCCCAGCGGCTGAAGAGTCCGGCGCGGATTTCGTTCCACGCAGTCAGAGTCTCATTGTTGGAGTGTTTATCCCTGATGGCGGTCTCCAACTGCCGTTCATAGATACTCATCCAATACACGACGGCGGGACAGGTGATGGGGTATTCAAAATCGCCGCTGTCGCTGTAACCGAGGATGGGCAGGGAGGCATCGTCAGCGGCCACCAAAACCCAACCGCCGCCGGTTAGGGACAGGATGTAATAGAGGGCCAGCCCCTCCTTTTCGACAAGCTGGATCTGTTCAACTTCTTTGGCCGCCTGCTCCGGAAAAGCGTGGCTCAACCATATATATCCAACTTCCAACACCACCTCCTCAGTAACCGGCGCGCCGGCCAAGGAGGCAAAACAGAGGAAAACCAAGATCGATGCCAGCATTATTTTTTTCATGGCGATCTCCTTTTAATATTGCGGTTTGTTCTCAGCACATATTCACGCTGTCTTAGCCGGTCCCAGACAGCTTTGCCAAACAGGCAATTGCTTGCTGCACAAAGATATGATCAGCACGTGGTAGGTCACAACTCTGGAGTTTCATTGATTTCATAATAATGACTGATTCACTTTCGTGTCAAGCGTTTTGTATGTAATTCACCCATTATGCCTGATACTTTCGTGGAAAGTTTTCCACAAAACCAGAGCAAAGTTAGGATGGTTCGGGCCGCGGGTGTGCTCAGCCTGACCGGTAAAAATCGCCTTGACAGAAATGCTGTACCCAAAACCCATTACCCTCTGAGGAGATTTGAAATGATCGAAGTAATAGACCAAAGTTGCGTGGGCTGCGGCGCCTGCGTGAAAGCCTGCGCTTACGACGCCATCCGGCTGGAAGGCAAGCTGGCGGTGATCGATATCGATAAATGCACCCTTTGCGGGGCCTGCGTTCAGGCTTGTCCCTTCGACGCCATCGTGATCCGCAGGCAAGGGGCCGTTCAGACCGACCTGCAGGAACACCAAGGCATCTGGATCTTTGCCGAACAAAAGGACGGGGCCATTGCTCCCGTGGTTTTAGAGCTGCTGGGCAAAGGCCGCGACCTGGCGGAGCAGATGGAAGCCGAGCTCAGCGCCGTGCTGCTGGGATCTGAGGTTGAGAGCCTGGCTTCGGAGCTGATCGCCTTTGGGGCCGACCAGGTGATCGTGGTGGATGATCCCGAACTCAAGAATTTCCGTGACAGCCGCCATGCCAAGGCACTCACGGAACTGGCCCTCAAATACAAACCCGCCGTGATCCTCGCCGGAGCCACCGTTACCGGCAGGTCCTTCATCCCGCGCGTGGCCATTGATCTGCACACCGGCCTCACCGCCGACTGCACCGGGCTGGACTACGATCCCGAAACCGGAAACCTGCTGCAGACCAGGCCCGCCTTCGGAGGCAACATCATGGCCACCATCATCACCTCCAACCACCGGCCCCAGATGGCCACCGTGCGCCACAAGGTGATGAATTCCCTCCCCCGAGATGACAGCCGCTCCGGGATCGTGATCCAGGAACAGGTGGACTTCGATCTGGACGAGGAAGACAGTGCCTGGCTGGGTTTTGAACCCGAAGCGGGCACCCTGGTCAACATCACCGAGGCCAACATCATCGTCTCCGGTGGTCGGGGTCTCAAAGACGCCAAAAATTTCGCCTTGCTGGAAGAACTGGCCGCTGCCCTGGGTGGCGCGGTCGGAGCCTCGCGCGCCGCCGTGGACGCTGAGTGGATCCCCTATTCCCATCAGGTGGGGCAAACCGGCAAGACGGTGAAACCCACTGTCTATATCGCCTGCGGGATCTCCGGAGCCATCCAGCATCTGGCCGGAATGTCCTCCGCGGATTACATCATTGCCATCAACAAGGATCCCGACGCGCCCATCTTCAAAGTGGCGGACCTCGGCATCGTCGGCGACCTCTTTGAAGTGCTTCCCGCACTCACCAAAAAGGTCAAGGAACTGCGCGGATAGTTGTTATCTGCCACACCAAAGCCGTGAGCCTGTCCGTCTGCGAGATCTTTTACAGCCTGCAGGGCGAATCCAGCTTCGCGGGCAGGCCCTGCGTTTTCATCCGGCTCAGCGGCTGCAATCTGCGCTGCTCCTACTGCGACACGCGATACGCCTGGGGCCCGGGAACCAAGATGGAGATTCCCGAAATCCTGTCTAAGATCCACAGATATCCCACCCGGCTGGTGGAAGTTACCGGCGGCGAACCCCTCTGGCAGGAACAAACTTACGCTCTGCTATCTGCGCTGTGCGCTGAGGGTTACACCTGCCTGCTGGAAACCAACGGCTCGCTCTGGCTGGAGGAAATGCCGGCTGAAGTGGTCCGCATCATCGACGTCAAGTGCCCCGGCAGCGGCTGCGGGGATTCCTTTATGAAATGGAACCTGAAACAGCTCAAACCGCGCGATGAACTGAAGTTTGTGCTCACCAGCCCCTGGGATTACCGCTTCGCGCTTGATTTCATCAGAGCCAATTCCCTGCAGGACAGAACCATCCACTTCTCGCCAGTCACCTCCGTGCTCAAGCCCGAAACCCTGGCCAAATGGATGCTGCGGGATGGCGTGACAGCCAGGTTGCAGTTGCAGTTGCACAGGATACTGGACCTTAAATAGCCAATCATTCTAAGGGGTTGCGTTACTTTGTCACCCACTTTGGGTGGAAACATCTGGCTCCGGCAGCTTGATTCTGAGCATCCCCAATCCAGTTTCAGGATTGGAAAGCGCAGGCCCCGCCCTGATCACACCACCCATTCACTTCCCATTCGCCTCCGCTTCAGTTCCCGCCCACCCAAGGGGAACTGAGGCGGAGGCGGACAAGGGGCGGACGGGAGAGGGCTTAGGGCGGATCAAGCTGGCAGAATTCTGCTAACTCCAGCCTCCAGAATGAGTTGCGGATAACCCCAGCCAACCGGCCCCTGCAGTCCATGAGGCTACATAAGCTACTCTTAGATAAAAGCTTACATATGCCTCATGAACTTCAGGGGCATTATCTGGGTTTGGGCCTCAGATCTTCAGATCCACGAACTCCGTTTCCACCTGGTAGTTTTGGTCCCGGATCGCGGGCAGGGCCAGCAAAGCCTGTTTGTAGCGCTGCAACTGCCCTTCCTCCCTGCTGTCGCCGGTCTTGTAATCCAGGATCAGGGCTCGTTTGTGCGTGGTGTCCAGCAAGAGGCGGTCGATACGGTGTTCCCGGCCTTGATGCCAGAGGGTGAATTCGGTGAAAACCTTATCGTAGCCGGAGGGGAAGATCCGCTCCTGGGGCAGGTTCGAGCGCAGGATCTGGATCCGGGCCTGGATGGGTTCCCGGGTAAGCAGCGAACCAAAGCGGGCCAGACACTGTTTGGCGGCGTAGTCGTGCTCGGCGGGCAGGTCCAGTTTCACAAAGCTGAGATAGTGGTGAGCCAGGTCACCGAAGAGGTTTTGGCGGTCTTCCAGCCAAATCTTTTTCCAGTTTTTATGCTCTTCGAGCAGGTTGGGCCGAAGGCCGGCAAAGCGGTCTGTTCGCCTGGACGGCAAAACTCTGGCCAGAGCGGCCACAGTGACGCCCTCTTGTTTGAGGGTTTTGGTTTCTCCCTCCGCCGGCTGAGGCTGGGATTCCGGCCAAATGTAGGTCCCGTCCTCTGTGGGAACCACGGCTTCAGCCTGAAAGAATTCCTCCGCCGCGGCAGCCACCAGCACCGGAAGTTTGAGTTTGCCGCTCTTTTTATCCTCCACGTATTTTCCCCAGCCGTCCTTGCCCTCAAAGGCAAAACAGATGTGCAGAGCGGTCTTGGCCCGGGTGAAAGCCACGTAGAGGTTGTTCATTTCCTCCAGCAGGGCGCGGTTCTCGGTGCTCTCAGCCAAGGCTTTGTGGCTGGAAGCCTTGATCACATCGGCATAGTGGTAGGTGAGGCCAAAATCACGCAGGTCCTGAAAATCGGCCCCGGTGAAGTCGGCGTAGGCCTTGAGATGGGCATGATCGTTGCCGCCCCGGCTGCTGAGGTTGTAAAAGAGAAACACGCGGTCGAACTGCAAGCCCTTGGATTTGTGTACAGTTAGCAATTGCAGGGAGCCTCCGCCCTCCACCGAAACCTGCTTCAGGAAATCCTGGCCGTCGTTGTCGGTGAGATAATCCAGGAAAGCGGGAATGCTGACATCTTTCTGGGTGGTGGCCAGCTCAAAGTCGCGTACAAGACTGAGGAAGGCATGGATGTTCAGATAATCGCGCTCGAAGGCCTGGGGGTTGGCAGACTCAGCCGCGGCCCCCTTGCGCAGCGGCAGACAACGGTCTGTGAGCGCCCGGCAGGCTTGGGAGATCGATCCGGACTGCTCCTGGGAGAGTTTGTAAAGCCCAGCCGCGAGGGGACAGGCAGAGAAATCCGGCTCAAGCCCGGCTTCCCGGGCTACGCTTAGCTCGTCCGCGACTTTCTTTAGCTCCGTCGCGTTGAGCAGGATGTAGTTCGAGCGCAGCACCTCCAGAAAATCCAGCCAATCACGCCAGGCCAGCCAGCGCAGCCACGCCAGCAGCGGTGAAACCCAGGCGTGATCAGGCAAAGTGCTGGAAGGCTGATAGATGCTGCCGATTTCCGCGGCATCCAGCAAGGGCTGGAAGGCGGCCAGCTCTTTGCCCGTGCGGCAGATCAGGGCCATGCTTTCCCGACTGTCCTTGGGGCTGTGGGGTTTGATGAAATCGCGGACAAAATCGCGGTGGATGCTGCCGAGGCTTTTTCCGGCCTCACTTTTGGAATAGGCAGAGGCGCGAAATTCGATCCGGGTTTGGGGATCGAGTTCTTTCATGGCATGCTCGAGCGGCTTGTAATACCAGCTTAACTCAAACTCCCGCAACCGATTGCTGATCAGGGACGAACTGAAAACACGGTTGACGAAGGAGACCATCAGTTCGCTGCTGCGGTAGGATTTATCCAGGGATTCCAGCCGCAGATCGCTCAGAGCGCCGAAGATGGAGCGCAAATTGAGCAACAGCTTTCGTTCTCCGCCACGCCAGCCGAAGATGGACTGCTTTTCATCCCCCACCACGATCATGCCGCCAAAATCCTTGGTGCCCTCACCACTGGTGATCTCCTCGATGATGGGTTTGAGGATGGCGAATTGGATCAGCGAAGTGTCCTGAAATTCGTCGATCAGAATGAAGCGGCTGCGGTGGGCCAGAAACTGGTAAAATTCGGTGGCGACGGCCTCCTCCTGCATGTCGAATTGAGGCGGGTCAGTGCTGAAGAGCGCTTCCAGGGTGAACCAGGAAATGTCGTCATAGGTCATGTTCTTGTAGCGGTAGATCAGTTTGTCATATTCCGCCAGAATGGCCGACCAGACCGAGAGGATCTCCTCCTGTTCGGGCAAAAAGTGGGTGTGCAGCAAGAAATCGGCCAGATGTCCGTAAATTCCGGTTTGCAGTTCCAGGAGGGTCTGTTTCACCTCCGCCAGGCCTTTGCGCTTGAATTTGTTCGAGTCCGCGATCTTGCCTTCGGGGCAATTCTGAAACAGCCGGAGGTAGCCGTCGGGCCGGTCACAGAGTTTGGCCAGGGCCTCCCGCAACCCGGCAAAGGTATCCGGAAAGAGGGGAAACAGCTTGCGGAACTTCTCCACGACGCACTCTTCCGGCGCCAGGTCCGGCCGGCTCTGCTCCATGAGGGAGACCAGAAGTTCCAGATTTTCCCGGATGGCCGCGCGGTGCTGATCCCGCGCCGCGGGATCGCCTTGCTTGAAAAGCTGCCAGAGAGTTCCCTCCGCCGGAGTTTGCCGCTCTCCCTTCCTGATCTGGAAATGCAGCCAGCGCTGTTCGATCAGCGATTTGAAGAAGTGCCGGTACTCGTCCAGCGAAGGGCTGATCTTGCGGCTGAGCAGGCTGTCCAGCTTGGACTTGAATTCCGGCCGCATCAGGTGTTGGAGCAGAAAGGGCAGCCGTTTATCCACTGCCTTGATGTCGATCTCGAAATTTTCGATGCTGCGCAGGGGTCGCACGATGTTGCGGAAAACGCTGTTGATATAGGCATCGATGGTCATCACCTGCAGCTGCTTGCGGTCGGAGGATAGGGCGCGCAGAGCACGGTTGAGCAGGGCAAGGTCCTGGTCAGTTAGTTCCGGCTTTGCCTTATCCGGCCAGAGGCTGTCCAGCAAACCGCGCCGCTCCCGGGCGATCTTGTCCGTGGCCGGTTTGTCGTTGCAAAGCAAGGCCAGATGGGCGTTTATTCTTTCACGGATCTCCGCTGTGGCCTTTTTGGTGAAGGTGAGCACAAGGATGTTGTCCAGGCTGAAATCCTGGTTTTTGCCGTAGAAGCCCAGAATGACGCGGATGTATTCCAGGGCGAGGCGATAGGTTTTGCCCGTGCCGGCGCTGGCGGTGATGATCTTGCTGGAAAACTGGCTCATGCCTCACCTCCCTTGTCCGCACGGAACAGGTCAGCGCGGGTGACAGCGGCCAGTTTCTCCCGGTCACCGGCTTTTTTGCCAAGGGTAAATCCCCGATCCAGAACGTCTTTAAAGCTATCCTCCAGTCCTTCCCGCCAGTCCTGGCGGCGCTTGTCAGTGATCTTTTTGCCACCCGTTTCCTGCCTGAAAACAAGCCAGAACAGGGATTGCAATTCCTTGCCCTGCCAGGCCTCGTCCAGCAGATAGTACAGCCACTCATAGAAGATCAGTTGCCCGTCGTCGCCATTGCCGGTCTTGAAATCCACGATGTAATTGAGTTCCGGGCATTCTACGCGCAGGTCCGCCTTGCCGTGAATCCAGAGCGAATAGTCCCGGTCCCCATGGGTCACGCAGACCAGCTTGCGGCCTTCGCTTTCCTCTTTGGTCATGAATTCCTCTTCCGGAATCAGCCGGAAGGAAACTTCTTGCAGCCGGGGTTTCAGAAACTCGAAGAAAAACTCGCGAATGGATTCCACCAGATTGTCCGAGATGATGCTCACCAGAAACTCGTGGTTGTAGTTTTGCGGGATCTTGTAGAGGTAGAGTTGGTCAGGGTCGTTCAAGATCCTGCCCAAGGCTTCCGCCAGGCCTTTGGAATCCGTGAAAGCCTTTTCCAGACCGGGCAGGTCGGCCTCCTCCCTGGCCAGAGGCAGCAGCACAGACGAAAGAAAGGAGTGCATGATGCTGCCAAAGAGTTTGCGCGTGAGGGTTTCCTGCGGACGCAGTTCCAGTTCCGGAAGCTTGCGCAGATGCTCCAGATACCAGGCGAAGGGGTTTTTTTTGAACCAGGCCAGGCTGTAATAGCTGGTGTGGACGCGCCCGCCCGCCCCAAAATCTTTCTGGGGAGAACAGGGCAGAGTGAAAAAGTCCCCGTCCGGCTGGTCCAGCCCACAGAAGGCCTTGTCGGCGAGCCCGGGAAGGCTCTCCGCGGGGTCCGGAGCAGCCTCAAAGCCAGCCAGATAGAGTTTGGATATCCGCGGCGCCAGCTGCACTGTCTGCTCTTCCGGCTTCTCCCTGTTCACCTCCGGCAACGCGCCGTCCGCCATGGCCTGAACCAGTTCGGTTACAAAGCTGCCCGGCTCGATGTCCTTTTCCTGGTCGCGGTAGCTGAAGATCACGCAACGCCTGCTGGTGAGCACGGTGCGCAGAAAATAGTAGCGTTCACGCTCGCGGAGGTCGGGATAGCTTTTCAGGCCCAGACTGGCGCGCTGGTTTTCGTTGAGCAACCAGACCGGGCTTGGATTTGAAGGGATTTCCCCCTCGGTGGCATGGAAGAAGTAAACGCTGTGGTGCTGCAGGTCGCGCAGATCCAACAGGTTGCTCACCTCCACGCGGGATTCAGCCTCCAAAGCCTGCTGGAAGCTGAACTTGCCGCTACCCAGGGATTCCAGGAACAGCTGCAGAATGGCCGCGGCCAGGCTCACTCCGCCGCAGCCGAAGAGCGCTTCCCAGTCGCTTACAATGGCCAGGTTTTCCAGGCTGGCAAAGTTGGAGAGCCGCTCGTAGAAGACATCCAGGATATCGCTGTGCAGCAGTTCCTCTTCCCGGCACAGGTCCTGGATCCGCAGACCCTCAGGAATGTCGACCAAATCGATGAGGTCTTTGGGCCGGGCGATCCTGCCCAGCTGGCGGAGGAGGGCAAAGTGTTTGTGCAAAACCACCCTAAGCAGGGGAAAACCCTGCTTGCGGTAAAGTTTGCTCAAAAGCCGCAGCTCGCTGTCCACGTAGAGGATATCCTTTTGCAGCATGTATCTCAGCTCTTCCAGCAGCGGGGCCTTATCCGCGGCTGAGAGCCCGTGATAGCGCAGAAAACCCTCTTGCGCGCAGGCATCCAGGATGAGTCGCAGCGGCAGGAAGGATTCTTCCAGCGTGGCCTGCATCGCCTCCAGGTGCCTTTGGAAAACACGCAGCAGCTGAAAGACGTTGCTGCCAACGATGGATTCGGAGCGGGGGATGGCAAAGCGGGCAGGATCGAACAAATCACGGTAATGGGCCTGGTTGAAATGGCTGTCCACGATCACCGCATCACCCTCTTCCCCACTGGCCTGGGCATGGTTGGCGAGGAAGGCCAGCACCATCTGTTCGGCGTTTTCGCATTCCACGATCTCCAGTTGCCTGAGCTTGTATTCCGCCGCTTCCAGGCTGGCCAGGTCGATGCGGGGTGGCTCCAGATCACGGTTTTCTTCCGCCGGGGCCTGCGCCAGCACCAGCACCTCGTTGCCGGCATGTTCCAAAGCATCCAGCAACGCTTTTTCCAGCCGGCTGTAATAATATTGGTTCACGAAAACCACTTTCCGGCCGGAGAAATGAACCCGGGCGCGGTCGGCCCGGCGAGTGAAGATGGGATCGCTGCAGGCCAGTTCCTCCAGTTTGCCCTGATACCGGGAGCGGATCTCCAGAACCCGGAGCAGGTAATCCTCCTGCCAGTTCAGCAGCGTCATCTGGGCGCGGCCGGGAAGGTCGTGCAGGATCTGGCTGTCCACGTTTTCGTCGCAAAGTTCCTCAAAGAACTGGAAGAAGTGGCCGCCCCACTCCACGATGTCGAAATAGCCGTTGATGTGGAAATACTCCCGGTCTTCCTCCAGCAAGGATTGGTAGAGACAGAGCAAGCGCTTGTCGTCACTGATCCGCGGCAGGGAGGGGAGCAGCAGCGCGGCTTTGAAATCCTCCATCGCCACAAACTCGCAATCCTGCAGGGCCCAGCCTTCCATGAAGCGTTGCCTGGCCCTGGCAGCGGAAATGCGGGTGGGAAAGACCAAAATGCTGGCGTCCCTGACCTGGCTCACGGCCGCTGCGGTCAGGTCTTCACTGAAAGAGATATTGATGAGGGCGTGCAAAGAAACCTCCCCTATGGCTTTTTTGCACGTTCGGACCAGGCTGGTTTTCTGTCAAGCCGAAATCCTCCCAATCTCAATGACGAAGGCTATTGATCCGCCCAGTTCAACTTCTCTGGCCCTTTTCGCCTCTTATCAAGCCATGGCTGGAACGGAGGCCGGGCAAGCCTGGCAGTTATGGCCCTCTGGTCCCGCCCTCATTCGCCTCCCGCCTAATCACCGCATCTGATGCGGCTATAAGGCGGGAGGCTTGATATGGACTGATCTGAAAGGGCTTGGAGCCAGCCCGGCTTGGGGCATTCAGGATGTTCCAGAGGGACAAACAGCCCTTAAAGGACAGCCAGAGCAAAGCGAGGTCTTTTTACAGAAATCTTTGCACTGGCGGACGATCTGGGCGTGAAAGTCATTGTAGAGGGTGACCTCCTGGGGAATGCGGGCACAGATGTAATCCTGCAGCTGGTGATAGTCCAGCCTTTCCACCGCGTGGCCGAGCCGCGACAAAAGCCTTTTGGTGTAAGCATCCACCACAAAGACCGGCAGCCCGCCGGCATAGAGGAGGATGGAATCAACCGTTTCCGGCCCCAAGCCCTTGAGGGCAAGCAGCCTGGCGCGCAGGTCCGATAGGTCTTCCGTGAACAAGCGGTCCAGATCGAAGCCGCAGGTTTCTGCCAAAAAATCGGCAAATCCCTTGAGGCGCAAAGCTTTCTGATTGTAGTAGAGGCTGGGGCGGAGCAGCGGGGCCAGGATCTCCACAGGCGTGGCGTGAACATCCCCGAGCGTGGTGATGCCGCTTTCCGCGAGTGCGGCCAAAGCCTTGGCCACATTGCCCCAGGCCACGCTTTGGGTGAGGATTGCGCCGATGATGATCTCGTCCCGGGTCTGGCCCGGCCACCATTTTTGGCAGCCATTGCGATTGAGCAGGAATTGGTATGTTTCCGGCAGGAGGAGAGGCGATTTGCTCGAGCCTGTCATGATTTTTGGTGAAGCGACGCGCTCTGGCTCAGCCGCCGCTGATCAGGTGATAGACGCTTACATCCGCCCCGGCAGGCACTTCCGTGGTATCCCAGTCAGCTTTTTTCACCAACTGGCCGTCGATCTTGATCACCAGCATCATGAAAGTGTAGTTCATCGCGGTGAGCACGTCGCGCACCGTCATGCCTTCCCGCCAGCTTATCTGATGCCCGTTGACGGTGACGCAGGGCGTCATTTCGCCGCCTCCAGAAGCAGTTCCAGACAGAGGTTGGCCTGCATATTGGCCACTGTCGCCACCCGCGCGGAAACCGGGCTTATTCCTGGCTCCAGCTCGGAAACGCCGTCGCCGACAATGATCAACCGGCCCAGAGTCTCGGTGTGGATCAATTCGTTTTTCCCCACCCCGGCAATGCCTGAAGCGGCGATGATATAGCGCTGGGGGAAGAGGCTTTGCCAGGCCTCGATCAGCATCTGCTTTTCCGCGGCAGCATCAAACGCTTCCAGCATGATGTCCGCCTGGGCAAAAATGCTGTCGATGTTGAGTGGGCTTACCTTGATGTGATATATGACCACGTTGGTGTAAGGGCTGATGTGGCGTAGATTGTCTTTCAGCGCGGCCACCTTGGGCAAGCCGACTTGGTTGAGGAAATACTGCTGACGGGCCAGGTTGGCGGTGGTCACCGAATCGTGGTCGGCAATGATGATTTTGCCAATACCTGCCCTGGTGAGGGATACGGCGATATTCGATCCCAAGCCCCCGGCCCCGGCTATGCCCACCACGGCTTTTTGCCAAACTTGCAGCTGGCTGGGGTCATGCCCGGAAAAGAGTTCTGTGTATAGCTTGTCCACGGCTCATCTCCGGATGTGAATCCTGATGTCGCCGCCGTTGTCGGTTCCCTTGAGGTTGGCTGTGAAACCCAGAATGATGTCCCGCAGCAGGTTTTGCACGAAGGGGACGATGGTGAGGGGCTGGCCGCCGATCTCAAGTTCGAGATCCTGCTGGCTGTCCAAAACGCAGTCGGAGCGCCCGGCCCGGCCCTGCACTATGTCCGCGGCTAGTTGCCAGCAGGTTTTTCCGCAGGCGGAGCAGCACTCCGGAGCGCTGTGGGGCAGGATATCGAAAGCTTTGCTGACGGCAAGTTCGATCAGTTGCGGCGTTTGTTCCTCGAGGGAAAACACCGGCAGGCCTTTGTAACTGCTGGTTTGGCCCGAGATCCGGCCACAGAGGCAAAAAACCGTCTCATCGATCAGTTCGTCCGCCTGGGCTGTGTCGTTGGCGCAGACTATCTTGGGCACGGCGGCATCTTTCATGCCTTCGATGATCAGCCACTCGGCGCTGAGCAAACTCAGCATCCGCGGCAGGTCAGGCGGTTGATCCAGGATCAGGGCGGCATCGCGCAAGCCGCGGGCAAATACCTGTGAAGCGCCGGCCTGGGCATGCTTCCAAGAATTTTTGCCCTCGCTGTCGGCCCGATAGGCCTCGGAGTGAATGTCCTTGATGGAGGCCACTTGAAAACCTTTCTGCGCCAAGGCGCTGATGAGGGCTACAGCTAGGGTGGTCTTGCCGCTGTGATGGTAGCCGATGATCCCGATCGCTTTCACACTCGCCTCAGCAGCAAAATGCAGTGCGCAGCCATCCCGCCTCCGCCTCCGGAAACTCCCAAACCCTCTTCCGTGGTCGCTTTCACGCTCACGTTGTCCCGGCCGGTATTCAGGTCCAGGGCCAGATTGGCCCGCATGTCGTCGATGTATGGACGGAGTTTGGGCCGCTCGGCGCAGACGGTGCAGTCGAGATTGGCCAGCGCCCAGCCGCGTTCACGCACCATCGCGTAGGTGCGGCGCAGCAGGTCGCGGCTGTCGGCGCCCGCGTAGGCGGGATCGGAATCGGGGAAATGAGCGCCGATATCGCCGAGAGCCAGGGCTCCCAGCAGGGCGTCGATCACCGCGTGGACCAGCACATCAGCGTCGGAATGACCCAGCAGTCCCAGATGAAAGGGGATCTGCACCCCACCGAGGATGAGTTTGCGTCCCGGTGCCAGGGTGTGAACGTCGTAGCCGTGGCCGATGCGAAACATGGCTCAATCCACCGTTATCGATTTGGACACGTTTTTAGGCACATCCGGATGCACCCCGTGGTCCGGAATGTTCAGCTTGTCCAGCTTTTTCATCTTGCGCAGGCTCATTTTCAGGGCCAGCATCTGCAGGGCGACGGTGGCTGAAAAGCAGGTCAGAAGTCCGTCTCCGGTCTTGGGCAGCATCACGTAGCCCCAGCCGTAGCGTCCTCCCTCGCGGGGATTGTCGCTGGCGTTCTTGAGCAGGCGCTCGTCTTCCTCGGCGATCACGTAGGTGTTGGCGCCGCGGATCTTATGGGTGTTGATCTGCGAAATGGAGAGATTCACGTCGCGGGTTTCGGGGCCGGTGACGTAAATGAGCGGATAATTGCGGTAGAGGGATTCAAAGAAGTCGTGGCTGTCCACGGTGGCGTGGAACAGCCTGTCCGCCGCTGGCGACAGATTGAAGGGCAGATTGCCGGTGAACATGTAGTTCACCAGGGCGTTGTAGATGTCCCGGGTTTCCTTGCGGCTGATGTTCTGCTCTTCAGCCCTGCCATCCAGGTTTTCGATCACCCCGCTGAAGGCGCGCATGAAGCTGCGGAGGTGCTTGAATCCGTAAACCGTGTTCTTGCCAAGGATGGTATTTGGCCCATGCTTGAATTCAGATGCTTCGCGGCCCTCAGCGTGATTGAGCACTGTTTCGCGGATCTTGAGAGCGCCTTCCATCGCCACGCCGCTGATTTTGGTGGCCAGGATGTGCAGCGAAGGCTCCATATAGATCTGGGCCGCGATGGAGTCGATTATGTCGGAGGTGTTTTCCAAAGTCTCGCGGATCAGGGAGGGTATCTGCGGCAGGGTCTGTTCCCGCGCTTCCAGTTTGGCTAGTTGCTCCCGGCGCCGTTCCTCGCTTTCAGGGCCAGACAGTTCCTGCAGTTTCATTTTGGCGGTGCGGATGGCCAGGTAGTAAAACAGGGTGATCTGATTCATGAAGCTCTTGGTGGCGGGTACGGCGATCTCCGGTCCGCAGAGGATCTGGATGGCGAGGTCGCCTTTTTCCACGCCCAAGGTGGAATTGAGGTTGTTCACCAGCACCACCTGGGAAGCCTTCACGCTGCTGGCTTCGAGGTCGTTGAAGATGTCGATGAGGTCCTTGGTCTCACCGGATTGGGATACGCCGATGATGAGGTCGTTATCCTTGATGCAGCGAGAATATTCGCCGCGGAAATCGCCCGGCAGGATGGGCATTATCTCCACACCCGCGATCTCGTTGAAAAAGAGGGCGCCGATCTTGGTGGCGTGAAAACTGGTGCCGCAGGCGATGGAGTAGGCATTGCGGCTGTGGTTGATGGTGTTTTTCACCCGTTCCAGAAAACCCTGCACGCTTAGCTCAAATTCTTGCACACTGTGGCTTTCGGATACCGCGTCGAAGGCCTTGGCCAGGATCAGCCGCCGGATGTCGTATTCCGGGCCGATCAGGTCGATAAAGGTGTTCTTATCGTTGGAGAAGAAATACTTCTTTTCGAAATCCTCCTGCACGGCCACTTCGAAAATGGCGCGGTAGGTGGCCTGGGCGGCCTCAAAGAAGCTGGCGATCTCCCCGGAGGCGAGCAGCGCATTGAAGACGGTGTTCCGTTCCTCGAGGTCATGGCAGTCCAAGATCTCTTTTAGCTTGGCATTGAGCAGATCATCAAGCTTTTCCCGCCGGATGAGTTCCAGCATGCGTTTGCCAGAGTTCGATCCGCCCTGGAACAGTTTCACCAGCTTGCCGGTGGATTCCACTTGGGCGAAGATCTCCTGCTCCATGAAATACTCAAACTCCGGCTGCAGTTCCACATCTTCGGCGCGCAGCCTGGAGAGCACCGGTTTGGTGTCGATCAGGTCGCCCGCCGCGTAGGTTTCGTCGGCGGCGTTCACGCGCTTGAAGCGGAGCTTCTTTTGCGCGTGGATATTATAGCCGGCGGAAGTGAATTCCACGAACTCGCCCTCGCGCAGATTCACCAGCAATTTGGTGTAGCGCAGCACCGCGGTGAGATCGGAGGAGGCCAGTTTGAAGGGCATGCCGTCCAGCTCGCCCACTCCGAAATAGAGACTACTGCCGGCTTTGATGGCCCACATCGTCTGAGTGGCGGGATCCACCACCACCGCCGCGTAAGAACCCACGATCTTTTCGGCTGTGTTGATGATGGCCCGGCGCATGCAGGCTTTTCTGAGCTCCGTGTCCACCGGATTTCCGGCTTTGTCCATCTCGATATCGAAAAAGTGTTCCACGCTGTGCACCAGCATCTCGCCATCGTTGTCCGAAAGAACGGTGTGGCCTTCTTTGGTCAGCCAGATCTTTAGTTCGCGGGTGTTGGTGATATTGCCGTTGTGAGCGCCGTAGAGATGGCGCTTGCATTTCACCTCGTGCGGCTGGGCATTGGTCTTGTCCACATTGCCAAAGGTGGCCCAGCGCACCTGTCCGCAGAACAGCTTTCCTGCCTGCTTCTCGATCCCCAGTGTCTTCACAAGGGTGCTTGGCGCGCCTACATCCTTCAGCAGGACAATGTTTTCGCCATCGCCCTGAAAAGCCGCGCCGGTGGAATCAAAACCCCGGTATTCCAAAGCCCGCAGCAGGCGCGAGGCGTATTCTCCCAGCTTCAGCGTGGTTTTGGGCAAAGCCAGACCCAGCACTCCGCAACCCAGACCGGGCACAGGCAAAGGCATCCGGATATCCTTGAAACAGCCCGCGAACTTGCGCAGGGCATTATTGTAGAGCTCATACAGGCGGGGCATGTTTGCTTCCTTTAGATCAAGCTGTTTTCGAGGATCTGCCGGGCGAAGAACAGATCAACCTCGTCGGTGATCTTCACATTCAGGTCCGAACAGAATTTATAGCGGACCCGGCCACCGTTGTGTTCCACCAAAGCGGAATCATCCGTGCTCACATAGCCTTCCTGGTAGGCGCGCTCGTAGGCGGCCAGGATCAGCTTGTAGGAGAAAACCTGAGGCGTGAACACCTGCACAAGATTGTGGCGGGGCACGGTTTGTTCAACATGGTCGCCCTGGATGCTTTTGATGGTGTTCTTGAGCCTGGCCACGGGGATCACGGCCTTGTCTCTGCGCGCGATCTCCAGCAGTTCTCCGATCAGGTCTTCCGTGATAAAGGGCCGCACGGCATCGTGAATGAACACGAACTCCGTTTCGGGAGGGCAGTTTTGCAGGGCGCCAAACACGCTGTCCTGCCTCTCGATACCACCGCTTACAACCAGCCAGGGCTTCAGGGCGTCCTCAAAATATCCGCGGATCAGGTCTTCACAGTAGCTCAGCTCCTCTTCCGGGGCGGTTACGATGATGTTGTCCACATAGGCGGAATTGAAAAACTTCTGCAGGGTGTGAATGAGGATGGGTATGCCGCCCAACCGCAGCCACTGTTTGCGGACGTTTCCGCCCATGCGGCTGCCGGAACCGGCGGCGGTCACGATCGCCGTGGTCATTGCTTCCATGAGTAAAAGATCCCCCTGTGTTCGCGCTTTACGCTGATTTTTTGCTCCGCGTGCAGCTGGCGCAGAAACTTGCTGACCTCGTTGATGTGCAGGCCCAGGGTGGCGGAGAGGTCTTCCGCCGTGGAGGGCCGGCGCTTGAGAGTTGCCGCGATGGCTGCTTCAATATCCTCCGGGACAGCCACCGCGAGGTTATCCTGATGCGTTTTGGCGATGATTTCCACGGGCATGTCCAGCCGGGCGCTAAAGTAGTTCAAAACCTTGGTCAGCACGGCATCCCCGGCCGCCTTCACCCAGGCTTCCGCGCCGGGACGGTCCAGGGAATTGATCTGAACCAGGTCCGGCCGGATCCTTGCGATCGCTCCGCAGAGACAGGCCAGTTCTTCCTCGGAATCGTTGATCCCCGCGATGATGAAGACCTCCAGCCAGATCTGCCCCTGGTAATCATCCCGCAGCGAGATCAGGGCTTCCACAAGTCCCTCAGCCGTCAAGGCGGGATGGGGTTGGTTGATTATCCTGAAAGTCTGCTGACGGCAGGCGTCTAGGGATGGTAGGATGAGGTCGCAGGGCAGGATTTCCTGGCGCAGGGAGGAGCTGTTCAGCAAGGTCCCGTTCGTGAGCAGGGCCAGCTTATAGCCGGGATATTCGTCTTTAATGAAGCGCACGATCTCGCCGATGCGGCTGTAGAGCGTAGGTTCGCCCGCTCCGGAAAAAGTGATGTAATCCAGTTCCGGCTTGGTTTTGAGGAAATCCCCCAGCTCGCCGGTGATCTCTTCCAAAGGAAAGAACTCCCGGCGTTCCAGCGTAAGGTGGTCGGTGCTCTGAACCTCGCAGTAGACGCAGTTCAGGGGGCAATATTTGAAGGGAACGAGGTCCACACCGAGGGAATAACCCAGCCGGCGGGAATGGACCGGACCGAACAGATGTTTGTATTTCATTCAGAAGGTGGTGCCGAACTGGAGGTGCGGCTCCCAGGTGCCTTCGTCGAGGTTGTAGGCGTAGTCGAAGCCGATCAGACCAAAGGGGCTCTGGATGCGGATGCCCGCCCCCACGCCCTTTTTGAATTTGAGGAAATTGAAGTCCCGCAGCTTGTTGTAGGCATCGCCGGCGTCAAAAAAGACCAGGCCGATGATCTGGTCGCTGCCGATGGGGTAACCCAGTTCAGTGGAAAAGATGATCTCGCGGGTGCCTCCAGTGTCCATCACTCCGTCTCCGTCCTCATCCACCCCGATCCTGCGGTCCGCGTAGCCGCGGATGCCGTCCACCCCCGTTCCGCCCAGATAAAATTTCTCGTCCGGGGGAGCGTCTGTGGAAGAGCCGTAAGGCGTGATATAGCCGAAGCGCCATTTGGTGCGCAGGGTAAGCTCCCGCCAGAGTTCCATGTACCAGTTAACCTGGGCTATCTGCTTGAAATAATCGAAGTTGCCGCCCAGAATGCCGCCCGCCAGTTCCGAGAACAGCGTCATCTGCGTGCCGCGGGAGGGGAAATAGATGTTGTCGCGCGTGTCGCGGCTTACAGTGGCGCTCACGGCGCTGGTGTAGCGCCAGCCTTGGGTGGCCAGTTCGATCAGATTGGCGTTGTAAACAGTATCGATCTGCGTCGGGCTGGTGATCTCGTATTTCTTTGAATAGAGCGAATATCCCGCCACCAGCCGGGTCCTGTCGATCCAGGGCAGATACTGGCCCAGGCGCACACTCGCGCCCCGTGTGAATATCTTGTAGAAAAAGGAACTCCAGTCCTTGGTGGTATAGTAGAGTGAGGAGCCCAGCAAAATGTCGCTGTCCATCAGATTGGGATTGGTGAAGCTGAACTGGAAATCCTGGGTCTTGCCGCCGAACTCCCAGGCCAGACTGCTGGACCAGTTGTTGCCCATGATGTTGTTCATATTCAGCGAAAGCTGGCCCACAAAGCCGTCCTGGCTATTGTAGCCCACCCCGCCGTTGGCCGATCCGGCGGATTTGTCGATCACGTCGATCTGGAGGTCGATGTCGCCGTTTTTGTTCACTGGTGTGTAATCCAGCCGGATGTCCGGCTCGAAGAAGCCCAGGTTGTATATGTTCTGCTGGCTGCGGATCACCTGGCTCTGGCGGAAATAGTCTCCCGGCGCGATTTCCAGTTCGCGCAGCAGCACCTTGTCCTTGGTGCGTTCGTTGCCGGTGATGTGGATCTGGCGGATCCGGGCGCGAGCGCCTTCCTTCACGTTTAGAACGATGGTCAGGGTGCTGTCGGCCCTCTGGATGTCCTGGCCAATCTCGGTGTAGATGAAACCCTCGTCGTAGTAAAGCGTGTAAACCTTGCCCAGCTGTTCGTCGAACTTGGTCTGGTCGAAAGGTTCTCCCGTTTTCAGGGTGAAGGTTTCCTGCAGCTTCCCGGTGGTGAAATGCTCGTTGCCGATCACGGAGATGCCCGAAAAAGTGTACTTTTTCCCCTCACTGATGTTGATGACCAGTTCCTGGGTCTTCTCACCGGTGGAGATCAGTTCGTGCGGCCCCACTTTCACGTCAATGTAGCCGTTCTTCTTGTAATGATCGGCCAGCTTGATCAGGTCTTGGCCAAACTTATCCTGTTCGAAGCGCCCGGAGCGGAAGATGTTCGCGGGCTTGGTTTTCATCCGTTTCAGCAGTGTGGCGTCGTCGAAATTCTCGTTGCCCACGAAGGTCACGGCGTTGATGGCCAGGCGCCCGCCTTCCACCACGCTCACTTTCACCCGCACCTTGCCTTCAGCGTCCGTCTGCTCGTTCAGCGTCACCTCGGCGTTGTTGAAGCCTTTGCTGTTATATTCAGCGGTGAGTTTGCTCACCAGCTCGTGTTTCTGATAGTCGCTCCAGAACGAGCCCGCACGCACCGTGAGCAGCTCGTCCAGCCGGTCCTTTTTCACGGCTTTCATCCCTTCGTATTCGATGAAGGCCAGCACCGGGTTTTCCACCACGTCCACGATCAGGTTCACGCCTGTTCGATAGGGCTCTGTGGATATCCGGACGTCCGCAAACATCCGCATCTTGTAGAGCTGCCGGATGGATCGGGCCACTTCCTCCGGGTCCAGCTGATCGCCCGTGCGCAGGGTGATCGCGGTGGTCACCATCTGGGGTGAGACCGCCTTGTTGCCGCGCACGATGATCTCATATATCGTTTCGCCTGCCGCGAACAGGCTGCCCCAGCTGATCAACAGCATCAGGCAGGGCACCAGGCACCTCTTGAAAATGTGCATTTCTCCTCCCTTGAGAGTTGACGCCTATTTCTGGCAAGGCCGCTTTTTCGTAAAGAGTTTTTTTTGCCGCCCCGCGTTCTTGCGGCTTCTTCCAGCTGTCATTGACAGAAATAACCGGCTTTGGAAACTTTATTGCTTCACTTTTTGGCAATGTCCAAACCACTTTGGGAAGGAGATCCGACATGAAACTTAGACCGGCCCTGCTTGCCGCTTTGGCCCTGGCCTTGGCCGTCTGCGCCTGGGCGGAGCCCACTGCCGCCCGCAAACCCTGGGTTGCGGCGCCCAGCCGGGGTTTTGAAGCCCGCGCCGATTCCCTCACCGGATTCGACGTCCAATCCTACGACCTCACTCTGAACATCAACCATGCCGCCCAGCAGATCAGCGGAAATGTGCTCGCCACCGTCCTCGCGGAGCAGAACCTCACTTCCATTCCCTACAATCTGGTGGGACTGAGTGTCAGCGAGGTGCTGGTGAATGGTGAGCCAGCCGCCTTCACCCACACCGGCGGGATCATCAACATCAGCCTGAACATCCCCGCGGGCCAGACTTTCAGCACCCAGGTCTTCTATTCCGGAACACCTCAGCTCTCTCCAAATGTTTACCACATCGGCATGATCTTCAACACCAACACTGTGTTCACCATCTCCGACCCCGACGCCGCCCGCTATTGGTGGCCCTGTTACGATCACCCCTGGGACAAGGCCATCGTCCATCTGCGCGTAACCCTGCGCAGCGACTGGAAGGTGGCGGCCAACGGCATCCGCGAATCCATCGTGGACAACGGCGATGGCAACTCCACCACTTTCTGGACCGGATCCCATCCCATGACCACCTATCTGGTTTGCGTCACCTGCGGCCCTTACGTGGAGATCAACCAAAGCTTCGGAGACCTGCCCATCCAGAATTTCGTGATGCAAAACCAGTATAACAACGCCCTGGTGGACCTGGCCAATTTGCCGGACATGATAGACTGGTTTTCCCAGATCTTCGGGCCCTATCCCTTTGAAAAATATGGCAACGCGGTGGTGGCGATGAGCACTTACGGCGCCATGGAGCACCAAACCATGACCACCCTGGGGAATTATATCATCACCGGCACGGGAGCTTATGAGCTCACGATCGCGCATGAGCTTGCCCACCAGTGGTTTGGCGACGCAGTGTCCTTCCTGGATTTCAACGACGTTTGGCTTTCCGAGGGCTTCGCCACCTATTCAGAACATCTCTGGACGGATAAAACCGAGGGCTGGCAAGCCGCCTGCGATTACGTGGCATCCAGCTATCACCAGTATTATCTGAACTGGGAGGGAAGCAATCCTCAGACCATCTACGATCCCGATTTCAACAGCTATTTCGCCCCGCCTTCCTATGAAAAGGCCGCCTCCGTTTTGCACATGCTGCGCCTTAAACTTGGCAACGCCCAGTTCTTCCAGTTGCTCCAGTCCTGGTTCGACACCTACAAGCATGGAAACGCGGTTACAGCCGAGTTCCAGGCCATGGCCCAGAACATCAGCGGACAGGACCTGGGCCAGTTTTTCAGCCAGTGGATATACAGCGCCGGGATCCCCGCCCTTGAATACAGCGTCTGGAACAACCCCGCCAGCGATTCGCCCCTGAAAATCATCGCCAAAACCATCTCCAACACCTCCACCCCCTTCCACATCGAGGTGCCGTTCCGCTTTAATAACGGCGTGTTAAGCGATTCCCTGCTGGTGGAGGCCACCCCCGAATGGACTGTCAATAATTTCTGGAACGAACTGTCACCCACCGCTGTTCTGACCCCAAATCACAATAACTGGACCTTGTTGCGGGGCATCACAGAACTCAAACCCGTCCTGGCCGAATGCCTACCCTCGAACTCCTCAGTGCTGCTCGCCTGGGATCCCTTTTTGGATAACGGCAGCCTGGATTACAACCTGTACCGCAGGACCTTGGGCGGCCCGGAGGAATGGCTGCTCCTGAATCCCGAACCTGTAAGCGGACTCAGCTACACCGACCTCAGCGCTCAAAACGGAGTGAGCTACCAATACGCCGTGGCGGCGGTGGACCCTGCTGGCTGGATCAGCATAATGTCTGAACCCCTGCCTGCCACTCCGGTGACCTTCAGTTTTGCCCAAAACCTGCTGGTGGTGGATGAAACCCGCGACGGCAACGGCGCCAACATCAATCCCGACGACGCCATGGTGGACGCCTTTTACGACGCGGCCCTCTCCCCCATCGCTTTCACCCAGTGGGATGTGGGCGTCTTGGGCCTGCCTCCGCTGGGCGCGCTGGGCGAATACAAGCTGGTGCTTTGGCACGCGGACGATTTTTCCCAAAACCAGCTCATTGACCATCTTAACACCCTTGGCGGCTATCTCATCGGGGGCGGAAAAGTGATCCTCTCCGGCTGGAAAACCGCTTCCATCCTCTCGGAGAGCTTTCTCAACCGCTTTGGCGGAAACATCAGCCTCATCTACGACAATTCGCCCAGCCTGATCAGCGCTCAATCCAACTCCTATACGGACATCACCATCGATCCGGACAAGCTGGTCCCCGCTTGGAACGGCATGCTGCCCTACATTTACACTTTCAGCGGAGTTGCCAACCCCCTCTACACTGCCAACATGCTCCCCTCCGCCCAGGGCAACGGCGCCTGCGCCGCTCTGCGCCGTGACGATCAGGCCACCGGCTCCGTTTTCATCCTCTTCGGATTTCCTCTCTATTTCGCTCAGTTCCCCGGGGTGAGCGCTTTCCTGCAGGAGATCATCCCTGAACTTATCGACATCACGGCTGCCGGCGACCCCGGCGCGCCAACTCTGGAAACGGGTCTGGAGATCTGGCCCAATCCCTTCCGCGAAACTGCCGGTCTACGGGTGTCCCTGCCGGATAAAGGCCCGCTTCGCCTCAGTGTTTTCAACCTTCGCGGCCAGGTGGTCCGGCACATCTTCCAAGGCGAAAAAAACTCCGGAGTTCACGGCTTCGAATTTGACGGCCGGGACGAACGCGGAAACCCTCTTGCCAACGGAATCTACTTTCTGAGGATGGAACACGCGGGAGGGAGCCTCACCCGCAAGATCAGCCTGGTAAAATGATTCACAGCCTGGCCGAAAGCCAGGCCTGTAAAGAGCAGGGAGGTGATCATGCTGCATATCTCGAAAGCGCGCTGGACAGTCCTGCTTCTCTTCTGTCTGCTGGCCGGCGTAGCCTGGTCTCAGCCGGAGTTTTTCCACTTGAAAGGCTTGCAGTTCAACTCCTCCGGCGGCGGAGTGAACGGTTCTGGATGCTGGTCATACGAGCGTTACAGTTATTATTCCGATCCCCTGGAACCGCTGCGGATCATCTCTGTCCGCTGGCAGCTGGATGCCTGGATGGAACCCGATCTCGAAACTCATCAGGACAATACCTACGCGTTCCTGGGCCTGGTGGATTACGACCCCGCCGAGGTGCTGGTCCGCTCCCCCGGCTATGACCACACCGGTGGCAACAGCTACCGCGTAAGCCGGATCAGCAACTCAGGCCATTACCTCGAGGACCGGTTCTCCGAAAATCCCTGGGCTCCCTATGCCCAAGTGCAGATCCGCTATTTCTACAATTCCGACCTGTGCTTGGTCCAAAAAACCCGCCGGGTCAACTGGCCGCTGGAATTTTGGAACTACGAATACACTCTGGACCACCGAGGCCGGCGTTTATCGGAAACCGTTAGCAGTTCCAACGATTCACTGAACTGGACGCCGCGCCACAGCTATGAATATATTTATGGCGATGAGGCGGTCCCGGACGGCTATGAGTTTGAAAAATATAGCTCCTACGTACCCTGGCGCCATACCTGCGGCTCCCCGGAACTGCCGCCTTTTCCATACCTGAACGACAGCCAGGTGATAAGTTCCATACTTCGCAGGGAATATCTCAACGGCGCTTGGACCGAGCCGGACACCCTGGCGCTGGATCTCACTTTCTCGGCGGAAGGGGCTTCGGCAACTTGCTGCGATGGCCATTTTACCTGGACCAGCGAGGGTTTGCCCAAAAGTTCAGAGCTTGCTCCGGACGCGGATCCTTATCTCAAAGTTAATTTCACGTTTGGCCATTCTGGAAATTCCGCAGTGAGCGATCCTCTCATCCCCGCGGCGCTCTCTTTGCGGGTGAGTCCCAATCCCGTGCAGGACAAGGCTTGGGTCCATTTCCACGCCCTCCCGGACGGACCGGTCGGACTGAAGCTCTACAATCTGCGCGGACAGCTGCTGCGGGAGGATGCTTTTCCTGAACTTCCCGCCGGATCGGCCAATCTGGAATTGCCTACGGTCGATTCCCGCGGAGAACGCCTGCCCAACGGCATTTATATTTTGCGTGTGGGATCCTCCAAAAGCTCGGAAACAGCGCGCTTCCTGCTTTTGCGCTGACCGCTGTTTTCAAAACCCTTTCCCAGTAAGCATTCCTGTGCAGGCACATGCCGCAATCCTTTCTGGAAGATGATCCCGGCTTTTCTGCCTGGACCCGCCCTGAGCCCTCTCCCCTCCGCCTCTTGTCCGCCTCCCGCTCACTTCCCGCATCTCAGGCGGGAAGTGAGCGGGAGGCTCTTGGGATGTGAATGGGAAGTGAAATGAGGGCGGTGCCGGCAAGATTGTCCAGGATCTGCGGTCAGACCTTTTCCCAACCCTCCGAATATAGTGGGTAACAGCAGAGCGATTCCTTATGGAAATGGTGGAAACCCGGAGCATGTAAATGAAACCAATAAAAAAAGTAAGGCTCTCTTTCAAACGAGTGGGTAGAGTGACAAAATGACTGAAGAACATTAACCCAACACATATTGATTCGTCATTCCGGACGCAGGTGCTTTAGCGCCGGAGATCCGTAGGGGTCCTCGCCGGACAACTTGTTGGCCAGTGGGGTGAATAGAATTCAGCCCTTGCGGGAATAGCCAGTCCAGGCGGGGTCGCTTCGGACGCAGTCTGTAGCGACACCCTTTTAGGGCATTACCCGGACCGTCTGGATTCCTGGTCTGGCTCTGCTGGAGTCGATGCTCTTGACTCACTCGACTCCAGCCTCACCGCCCGGAATGACGGAGCGGGAGAGGGGGGGGGGGGGGGAGAAAATCTGTATCCAGCCGTTCTCGCCACCCAATCGATTTGAAAGAGAGCCAAAAGTAACTGCCGAAAAGCTGGCCTAAATTGTTATGATGATAAGAGATGTAACTCCGGCCAACACCAATGTGAGAGCGAGGTCGGAAAGGCCGAAACTGCGGGTGTGGAGGCATGATCTGGGTCCGGAACTGCGAAAGCCGCGCAGATCCAGCGCGGTGGCCTGGATGTCGCTTCCGGAGAACAGTCCGGCTATCACGGTAAGCGAGATCCGCTGGTAAAGCTGAAGTTTGGCTTTCCAGCGCAGCTTGTTTAGATCAATACCCCGCAGATGCAGCAGGCGCAGGTTGTGTTTGATCTGTCCGGTGGCCGCGGGGATGAGGTGGACCACATAGAAAACCATGAAGCAGAGCTCTTCGGGCAGGCGCAGAGCGCGGAAAGCGAGATCGAAATCCTCATAGCTGAGCCTGAGCAGGACTTGGGCGCTGAAAAACACGATCAGCAGGCGCAGGGAAACGTTCACGCCAGTTCTGAAGCCGGCTCCGCTGAGATCGAGATAATGTCCGCCCTTCAGGCTAATGCCCGGATCGCTGAAGATGATCTGGAATATTATTACCAAAGCGATCAGCGGAATGAATTTGCCGATCTGCCGGACCCAGAGTTTGAGCTCAAAACCCACCAGCGAGCCGCGGAAAAGCAGGCAGAGCAGCAGAAGAACCGCAAGCCAGATTGGATCAGGGATGAAAATGGCCAGGGAGCTGAACCACAGCGCGGCCAGAATCACCACGAGAGGATGCTGGCTGCTCACCCCAGTTCCTTCAGAGCGCCGTTTTCCAAACTCAGCACCCGGGTGAAAAGGCTGTTGGGAAGCAGCCCGGAGTGGCTCACGATGAGATAGCCGGGAGCCTCTTTGGCCGCGCAGAGTTCCCCAAACCGCTGCTTCCGGCTGGGATCCAAGCCCGCGGTGGGCTCATCAAGCAGCCAGAATTTGTCCACTAGCAGGGGTAGCCAGAGCAAGGTGAAAGCGCGCAATTCGCCCGCGGAGAGACGGCTGTAAGGTGTATCAAGCTTGTCCAAAAGAGGATCTTTGAGACCTTGCACCACAGGCTCGGAAAAGCGTTCCGGCCAGGCCAGCCGCCAGGCTTCCAGATCGTGGCGGGGCACCAGCCCAAAGAGGTCATCTTCAGCTTTCTGGCGGCGGAAAACCAGGTCCAGAAAGGCCTCGGGACTCTGTTCAGCCGGGGCTTTGTCCAGCAGCAGAAGCATGCCGGAGCTGGGTTTGAGGATGCCCGCCAGCAGATCCAGCAGCGTGCTTTTGCCGCTGCCGTTGGTGCCTGTGAGCAGGATCCTGTCACCCATGCAAACAGTCAAGCATAGCTTGCGCAGCAGCGGCGGATGGCTTGGATAGGCGAAATCCAAGTCCCGCAGTTGAAAGAGGGGGGCGTTCATGTTGCGAATTCCAGGGTAGCGGTGGCCAAATCGCCGATAACCGGGTTGTGTTCCGCCACCAGCACCATGCGTCCAGCGCTCAGGATTTCCCGCAGCCATTTGGCAAGCAGTTCCAGAGCCTCCTGACTGAGGGCGGTGCTGGGTTCGTCGAGCAGATACAGAGGCGGGTCCAGAGCGGCGCAGGTGGCCAGCACCAGCAGTTTTTTCTGGCCCCGGGAAAGGTGGCCGGGCTCCACCTGGCCAAACTTGCTCAGGCCGAATCTTGCCTGCGCCCGCCCGATCCTCTTCAGCATCTCAGCCGCCGGCAGGCCGCCGTTTTCAAGGGCAAAGGAAAGTTCTTTCTCGATGCGGGGAAAGAAAATCTGATGGTCGGGATCGCTCATCTGATAGGCCAGATGGCGGAATTTTTCGTTCAGAGGCAGGGCGCAAATATCTGTATCGAATAGCGTTACAGAGCCGATCAGCTCAGCCTTCACCCGCTGGGGGACGATGCCACTGAGCGCGTTGAGCAGGCTGGTTTTACCGCTGCCGTTGGGGCCTTTCAGCCAGAGCAGTTCTCCCGGGGCCAGGCAGAAGCTGAGGTCCCGCAGCAGAGGCCGGTCCTGCCGGGGATATCTGAGGCTGAGCCCTTCAACTTGCAGCATCCAGATCAGGGAACGAGTTCAAAGGAGAGGGCGTCATCCAGCAATCCTGGCTCGGCCAAAATGTCGTTCAGAGTGATTTTCTCGGCCCCATATCCTTTTTGGACAATGAAATGCACGTCCGGACCCAGCTTCCAGTCCAGCACCCGGTTGAGGGCGATGAGGGCGTCCAGGTTGCCGGGATGGATGAGGGCGAAATCACCCAACTGGATGTAAACGATGTTTTTCAGCCACATGCCGCCTGGGATGACGGGGCTTTTTAGGTTGAAACCTTCGTCGGTGGGTTCGAGCACGGCACCCCGCAGATGCCGGGGATATTCCAGGGCCAGCTTCATGCCGTCGGCGCTATAAAGTATTGCGCCCAAAGTGTCTTCCCGGGACGAAAGCGGCAGCAGGTCGGCAAAGTAATAACCGCTCAGGTTGATGAACGGCGCGGGGTCTTCCACCAGGGCGGCGGATCCCAGCCGGTCATCCAAAAACTCAAAGCGTTTGGGCATTTGCAGGGGATCGAAGTCCTCGAGCACCACGCGGTCCAGGTCGCGCACCCATTTCATGTCTCGCAGGGCGGGAAAAATGATGCGCAGGCCATTGTCGGGGAAGGTTTTGCCATTCTGGGCAAAGACCAGCCAACAGGTCAGGGTGTCGAATTCCACGCGGCTGAAACTCACCAGATAGCGATCAGCGGATTCCAGGCGGATGATTTTGAAAGGCACATCCAGCTTGGCTTTTAGCCAGTTGTCGAAGCGGATGCCCTGCCAGGTGTCGGTTTTGGTGAGGCCATCTTTTTCCCGTATGGTTTGGAACTCTTCCCGAGGCAGGGAGGCCAGTTGCTGATAGGCAAAGTTTTGAGACAATCCGGCGGGGCCGGTTACCGTGATGGCTCCCAACAGGGCAGCCGTGGCTAAAATGAGGGCTAAGATAAGTTTTTTCATTCCACCAACTCGTAGTAGTTCAATTGTTTGTAAATGCTGCGGGAGATCCAGCCGCCCATCAGCCCGGAAGCCAGCGACATCCCCAGAACGATGAGCAGCAGGGGCAAAGGATGGCGGAACAGCACAATGGCCACCACCATCGCGCCGACGATATTGGCCCCGGCGCAGATCGCCAGATGCGGCCAAAGCCTGGCAGGATCTTTCACCAGGGGTTGGATGAGGTCGGCCAGGATGCCCGGCAGGGTGTAGCTGAGCAGAGTGAGCAGGCCCTGATTGCCGCGCACGCCCATCACCAGGGTCACCAGCGCCTGCAGCAGTCCAAAGATGAAGCCGGTGCCTGGTTTTCGCACGATCAGCACCGCCATAGCCAGCCAGAGCATGTACAATCCACCGGTGAATGAACCTCCGGGCACCATCAGGGGCATGGTGATCATCTTCGAAAGCGGCGACACAATGGGCTTCACGGCCAGGCCGATCCCGGCCAGGACGGCGATGACGATCAGGTCTCGGGTACTGAAGCGCTTGAACATCAGAGCACTTTTTTCATTCTGCCGGTGCCCATGTCGTAGTGGATCAGTTCCACTCCCGCTTCGGCCAGCAGCTGTTCCGCCAGCACGTCGGGATATGTATCCGCGATATACACGGTGCGGATCTCGGCGTTGATGATCATCTTGGCGCAGATGCTGCAGGGCTGATGCGTGCAGTAGAGCGTGGCCCCGCGGGCGCTGGAGCCGTTCAGGCCGGCCTGGATGATGGCGTTTTGTTCCGCGTGGAGGCCGCGGCAAAGTTCGTGCTGCTGGCCTGAAGGAACATTGTTTTGGGCGCGCAGGCAACCGGTTTCAGAGCAGTGCCGCACGCCTTTGGGGCTGCCGTTGTAGCCGGTGGAGAGGATCTGGTTGTCCTTCACCAGCACAGCCCCCACCTGCCGGCGCAGACAAGTGCTGCGCGAGGAGGCCAGAACCGCCATCTGCATGAAATATTGCTGCCAGGAGGGTCGCTTGTTCATCATAACGTCCTTGGAGGGGATTTGCGCTCAGCTTTGCCGGGGGTGCCTTTCTGTCAAGCGTGATTTCCACCGCCCTGCAGGAGAGTCAGAAAAAAAACTTGCCAGATCCGGCCATACTATTAGATTGACTATTATATCTTATAATAGTTTGCGTAATAATAGTAGCCAAAGGAGTAAACGCATGTCCAAACCGAAACTGGTGGTGCTGGGTTTTCTGCACCGGGCACCCATGTACGGATATCAGATCGGGCACGTCACCGAGAGCTTCGGCCTGCCCGTCTGGGCCGGGATCAAGCTGCCTTCGATCTATAAAGCCTTGCAGGACCTGGACGCCTCCCAGCATATCCGGGGCGAACAGATCACCGAAGGCAACAATCCGCCCCGCACGGTGTTTCACATCAACGCCAAGGGCCGTAAATTCCTGGCCGAGATGGTGCGCCAGAATCTGAGCTCTGCCAGCGTCAACTCCCAGGATTGGTGGCTCACCCTCTCCTTTGCCTGGCAGACCGTATCCCGGGAATTTCTGGCGGAAGCCATCCAAAACCGGCTGGCGAAGCTGAAAAACAAGATGATGCGGGCCCAGGACAGCGTTTACCACGAATTGCCCGAAGTGGGCCAACTGCCCTTTACCCATAACCATATCCTGAACCTGGGGCTGCGCCACCACCGCGTGGAAATGCAGACCCTCAAAGAGCTTCTGGACGATGTTCTCACCAACGACCATCATGATTTTTTCACAGATAAAGGAGTGTGATTTGAAACGCTTTATCACTTTATGCGTCCTGCTCGCGACCGCCGTTTTGGGAGCCCAGGCCACCGGCCGGCTCAGCCTGGAGGAAGCGCGGCAACTGGCTTTGCAAAACAACAACAGCTACCAGGCCAAACTCGCGGAGGTTGAAGCCGCGGATTGGAGCAGCAAAGCCGCCCTGAGTAGCTTTCTGCCCACCCTCAGCCTGGACGGCAACTGGCTTTACATGGAGCCAGCCCAGACCGTCATGTCCGGGACCACGCCCATCACGTTGAACCACGATATCCGCAGCTTTGGCTTTTCGCTTTCCCAGCCCCTCTTTCTGGGCGGAAAGATCTGGCACGGCTACAAGATGGCCCAGCTCTCGCAGGAGATCAGCGCCTCCGGACTGGAAGCGCAGAAGCTGGCCACCCTCACTGAGCTGAACACCCTCTATCTCACGCTGCTCCAAACCCAGGACCTGCAAAAGATCTCGGACATGGACCGCCAGTCCGCCGAGCTCAATTTGCAGATCGCGCAGCTGAAGTACGACAATGGCCTGCTTTCCACCGCGGATTATCTGCGCTTCAAAAGCCAGCTGGCCTCCAAGGACGTTTCGCTGCTCCAGGCCCGCACCGCGCTCCAGCTTTCCCAGCTGAACCTGCGCAACTTTCTGAACCTGGATTATCTGCCCATCGCCGATGACCTGCCGGACAGCGACAACGACCCCCTCATCCTCGCCCTCGATTCCTATGACTCCGGCGCGACCCAAAACCTCAGCGCCGCCGCCCTCGCCGCCGGCAAGAACAACAACACAACGCTGAGCGTGCTGGAAAACAGCCTGGAACTCTCCCGGCGCAGTTACGAGATCAGCAAAGGCGCTTTTCTGCCCACCCTGATGCTCATCGGCAGCAGCGAGTTTTCTGAGAACGGGATCGACCGCTACAAGTTCGAGAGTTCCAGCCAGATCATCCTCAACGCCTCCATCCCCCTGCTGCCCCAACTGGGCAACTACGCCAACCTCCAAAAGGCGAAATTCAATTACCGCAAAGCCCAGCTGGAGGCTAAAACCGCCACCGATGGGATCCTGCTGGGCACCGAGGCGGCCGTCCTGAATCTGGTGAGCGCCGCCAAGCAGGTGCGGGCCTCCAAACTGGCCCTGGATTTCACCCGCCAGAGCTTTGAGCAGCTGCAGCAGCGCTTCCGCATGGACCTCATCTCACCCAAGGACCTGCTGGACGCCGAACTGATGCTCTCCGCAGCCCGAATTGCTTATTCCAACTCAATTTACAACTATCACAAAACCCGCGTCAGCCTGATGCAGACCATCGGCATCTCCGACGCCGCCACCCTCGACGAAATGATCTTTACGGGAGTAAAATAAATGAAAAGACAGCTTTTGACCCTGGCCCTGATCCTGCTGCTGGCCCTCACCGCCTGCGGCAAAAGAGGCAAAGACGCCCCAGACACGGCGGAGGACATCCAGCCGGTGACGGTGGAAGAACTCAGCCTCAAGGAACTCGACGATTTCATAACCGTCTCCGGAAAACTGGAGGGAGCGGACACCTTCACCATGAGCAGCGAGGCCTCCGGACTGGTGCTGCAAGTGAGCAAAAAACTGGGCGACCGCGTGAGCAAAGGCGAAAGCCTGGGCCGCATGGACAACCAGGCCTATGTGGACCGTCTGGCCCAGGCTGAGGCTGGACTGGCCTCCGCCGAGGCGAATCTGAGAACGGCCACCCAAAATAAGACCTTCGCCAACAACGCGCTGGACCAGAAACTGATCTCCCAGGCCGAATACAACAACGCTGTTTCGGCCTACAACAGCGCCATGGCCGCCCGGGACGGCGCCAAAGCCGGAGTCGAGCAGGCCCACGCCGCCAGAAACGGTTCGCTGCTCCTTGCCCCCGCCTCCGGAGTGATCTCCAGTCTGAACGTGGCCTCCGGCCAGTTTGTGGCGGCCGGGATGCCCGTGGCCACCATCGTCAGCGAAGGCCGTCTCATCCTCAAGACCGGCGTGGGCGAAAGCCAGATCTCCAGGCTTCAGAAAGGCCAAAGCGCCGAGATCAGCTATCCCGGCCTGGCCAACCCGCTGTCCGGAAAGGTCCGCGGCTTCGGGATCAGCCCCCTGCCCAATTCCGCCACCTATCCCGTCGAGATCGAGATCTCCGGCTCCCAGGGCCTCCTGCCCGGAATGGTGGTAACCGCGAAGATTCTCACCGACCGCTACAGCGACCTGCTCTACTCCTCCCTCACCTATTTTTCCAACGAATTTGGCCGCAGCTACGCTTACGTGGTTGACGCCCAAAACATCGCCCACAAGCGCGAAGTCAAGCTGGGCCGCGTGATCGGGGAACATGTGCTGATAGAATCCGGTGTGAGCCCTGGCGACAAGATCGTCACCAGCGGCGCGGAAAACCTGGAGGAAGGCAGCAAAGTGGAGATCAGGAAATAGCCGATGAAAGTAGCCGAAACCGCCATCAAGTACTCCATCCTGATCAACCTGCTGGTGATCGCCATCGTGATCATGGGGGTGTTTTCCCTGATCCGCCTGCCCCGCGAGGAATTCCCCGCCGTGGAATTCGGCCGGGTGCTGGTGATCACCGTCTATCCCGGCGTTTCCGCCGAAGAGATAGAACAGCTGGTGACCAACAAGGTGGAAACCGAACTCAACGACCTGCCCAACCTCGACAATATCCAAAGCTCCTCGGAGGAGGGCCGCTCCACCGTTTCGGTCTCATTCGACACCAGCGTGGATTCCGAAGAGGCCTACGACCTCGTTTCCCGCGAGATTAGCAAGCTCTCCGACCTCCCCAGCGACGCCCTCGACCCCATCGTGATCCGCCTGGCCATGCGTGAGCTGAACCCCATCGCCCAAGTGGTGATCGGCGGCGATTTCCAGCCCCTCGCCCTGCGCGAACTTGCCGATGACCTCAAAGACGGCATCCTGCGCGTGAAAGATGTTTCCAAGGTGGAACTGGTGGGCGCCCGCGACCATCAGATCTGGGTGGATGTGGACCAAGCCAGGATCGATGCCTATGGCCTCAGCCTCAGCGACGTCTCGGCCGTGCTGCAGGGCCGCAACCTAAACATCCCCGGAGGCACCGCCAAATACGGCAAATCCGAATTCCTCGTGCGCACCCTCGGCCAGTTCAACTCCACCGAGGAGATAGCCCGCATGATCGTGACCTCAGACACCTCCGGCCGCGCCATCCGCATCGCCGACGTCGCCACCGTGCGCGACACCCTCTCCAAGATGCAGACCCGCGCCAAACTCAACGGCCAGGAAGGCATCAGCATCTTTCTCTATAAACAGGGTGACGGCAACATCATCTCCATCATGGACGACGTGCGCGCCTACATCGCCGAGTTCGAGAAAACCCATCCCGGCGCCCAGATCAGCGTGCGCAACGACGGCTCGATCGACGTGAAGAACGGTATCGGTGCCCTCGGGACCAACGCCGTGATCGGCATCCTGCTCGTCTTCGCCGCCCTTTTCATCTTCCTGGGCTGGCGCAACGCGGCCTTTGCCTCCACCGGCATCCCCATCGCCATGCTGATCACCTTCATCGTGATCCCCCTCTTCAACATCACCCTCAACAACCTCACCATTTTCGGCCTGATCATCGTGGTGGGCATGATCGTGGACAATTCCATCGTGGTGCTGGAAAACATCCACCGCTACCGGGAACTGGGATTTGACCACAAATCCTCCATCTCGGAAGGTGTCAACCAGGTGATCTCGCCGGTTTTTGCCTCCACCCTCACCACAGTGGCGGCCTTCATGCCAATGCTGCTCACAGGAGGCATCATGGGCCAGTTCCTCTCCGTGTTTCCCATCGTGGTCACCGTGGCCTTGCTCGCCTCCTGGTTCCAGGCCATGGTGATCCTGCCCACCAACGTCCATCAGTTCGGGCATCGCCTGGAAGCCAAGGAAGACCGCACCACCAGGCTCATCCGCCCGCTGAACAAACTCTACCGCCGCATCATCACCAAGGCCCTGCACCGGCGCGGACCGGTGATAGGTTCTGTGGTGGGGCTGCTCATCCTCTCCTTTGTGGTGCTGGGCAGCGGCGCCATCCCCTTCGAATTCTTCCCTTCCTCGCTTTCCCAAACCATCCCGCTGGAACTGCACACGCCAGTGGGCACCTCTCTGGAAGAAACGGACAGGATCGTCGGACTGGTGGAACAGCATATCCTTTCCATGAAACAGAAGGAAGACATCGAGTTCGTGGTAAGCAACGTGGGCTCCCTCAGCAGCGAGGGGCTGCGTGACAACAAGACCTCGAACGCCGCTGTCAGCATCGACCTGGTGCCCCTTAAAGAGATGAAATACACCCACGAGGAAATCAAAAGCGAAATCCGCCGCTATCTGGACACCCTGCCCGGACTCTACACCTACAAATTCGGCCAGGCCCAGGCGGGACCCCCCATCGGTCAGGATATCGACATCCGCGTCAAGGGCCAGAGCCTCGAACGCCTTGCCTACATCGGCGATGTGGTGCAGTCCAATCTGAAAAAGATCCCCGGCGTGGAAGACATCGACGACAGCTTCGACGAAGGCAAGATGGAGGCCCGCATCTCGCTCGACCAGGAAAAGCTCTCCATGTATTCCCTCAGCGTGGCCCAGGTGGCATCAGCCATCCGCATGGCCAGCACAGGCAGCGAAGTTACCCAGTTCCGCGGCAATGGCGTGGACGAAATCCCCATCCTGGTGAAGCTCAATGACCGCTATACCCAGGAACTCGAAGCCCTCAAGGACCTTAAGATCCGCTCCCGCACCGGCAGCCTCATCGCCATCCGCGACCTCGCCACCTTCGAGATCAGCAGCAGCATCTCCCGCATCGGACACTACGACGGCAACCGCGTGATCTCTGTCACCGCCGCCGTGGGTGAATATACCGAAGGCGGAAAAACCCGCAAGCGCACCACCTCCGAAGTGATCAACCTCCTCACCGGCGACAGGCTGCGCGGCACCAAGGGAACGCTTTCCAGCTTCGAACAGCGTTTCCCCGGCTACACCCTGGAATTCGGCGGCATCCGCGAACAGCAGACAGAATCCTACACCTCGCTTGCCTACGGCTTCCTGATCGCCCTGCTGGCCATCTTCGCCATCCTCGCCTCGCAGTTCCGCAGCTATGTGCAGCCCCTCATAGTGATGGCCACCATCCCCTTCGCCTTCATCGGAGTGATCATCGGCCTGCTGGTAACCGGGCTCTCTTTCTCGCTGAACACCATGCTCTCCGTGGTCGCCCTCGCCGGCGTGGTGGTCAACAACGCCATCCTGCTCATCGATTTCATAAATACAGAACGCGAAAAGGGTGTGGACCGCTGGCACGCCATCATCAACAGCGGCGGCGCCAGATTGCGCCCCATCTTGCTCACCACCGCCACCACCGTGGCCGGGATGCTGCCCCTGGTCTTTTCCGGCGATCCCTCCTCCCAGGCCTGGCGCCCGCTGGCCGTGAGCTTTGTCTTCGGCCTCACATTCTCCACCCTTATCACCCTCTTCGTGATCCCGGTGATGTACAGCGCCGTCGATTCCTTGTTCGGCCGCTTCAAAATGACCCGCTTCACCGAACACACCAAGTTCACCGAAGCCATCACCGCGGAGGAGGAAAGCGGCCACAGCTGACCCCATTGAACCAATGACAAACAATGCGGCCAGGGCGGGGATGCCCCCCCGCCTTGGCCCCGTCTTTCATTCGGTTTCGCGGAAATCTCCTCTGAGAGATTTCTGCCTTCGCCCCCAATATCAATACGGTATCAATACGGAATCATTACGGATGAAATCCGTATTGATTCCGTATTGATACCGTATTGATATTGGGGGCGACGCGGGTTTTTGCCTGGATACAGAATTGGTATCAGGCGCTCTTTTTCAAACTGAGAAGCTGGATTAATCGGCTAAGCACAGAACTTGCACCCGTCCAGCCTCGAATTGTCATTCCAGGCGGTGAAACTGATGCCCGCCTACCCTGACACCCGCCAACCCGAGTCCAGCAAAGTGGGAAAGCACTTTTAGATTGACAAAATGGGACTTCGGAGGAGTTTGGCGCGCACTGTGTGGGTATTGTCAACGGAAGGTGGAAATCTCTCTTTCGCAGATCAGGAAGGGATTTCCGGCTTGCGTTGAAAATATCAACAGGGAGAACGAATGCGTACATTTGACGCCATTCTTCCATATCTGAAGAAGAGTTATGGCAGAATAGCCGGGGGCATAGTGATGCTGATCCTGGTGGACGTGGTGCAGCTGATCACGCCCCGGGTGATGCAATACGCCATCGACAGCATCCAGGAGCGGCGGATCACCTCCACGGGCCTGATCTGGGTGGCCCTGCTCATCATTGGGCTGGCGCTGGCGGTGATGGTCCTGCGCTATTTCTGGCGGATCCTGATCATCGGCAACTCCTTCCGGATCGAGAAATATCTGCGGCAGGATTTTTACAACCACCTGCTGAAGCTATCCCAGAACTTTTTCAACCGCAGCAAGACCGGCGACTTGATGGCCTATGCCACCAACGACCTGAACGCCGTGCGGATGCTCTTTGGCATGGGACTGATCGCGGCGATGGACATCGTGCTGATGACGATCGCCAGCTTCAGTTTCATGGGCTCGATCGACTGGCGGCTCACGGGGTTGGCGGTGCTGCCGATGCCCATCCTCACCATCACCATCACCATTTTCGGCAAGAAGATGCACAAGAGCTTCTTCCGGGTGCAAAAAAGTTTCGCCAGCCTTTCCGGCGCGATCCAGGAAAGCATCTCCGGGATCCGCATCGTGAAAGCCTTTGGGCAGGAAAAACCGGAGCTGGACAAGGTGGACGAGGTTTCCTGGCAATATGTGCAGGAAAACATCCGCATGGCCAAAATCGCGGGCTTTTTCCACCCCTTCCAGAGCCTGATCATCAGCCTTTCGATGATCATCACCCTCTATTTCGGCGGGCGCGCCGCCATCCGGGGCGACATCACCATCGGGCAGTTCATTGCCTTCTTCCAGTATCTGGGCATGCTGGTCTGGCCGATGATCGCCATCGGCTGGATCGTGGACATGTACCAGCGCGGCACGGCTTCGCTGAAGCGGCTGAACGAGATCTTCCAAACCGTTCCGGAGATCGACGACAGCGAGGCTGATCCCGGCATCAAATCTTTGCAGGGCAACATCGAGATCCGCGACCTCAGCTTCCGCTACGGCGACAAGCTGCCCCTGATCTTCGACGCCATCAGCACCTCCATCTCCGACGGCAAGACCCTGGCCGTGGTGGGACCCACCGGCTGCGGCAAAACCACCCTGATCGAACTGCTGGTGCGCATCTACGAGCCGCCCAAGGGCAGCATCCTGATCGACGGACACCTGCTGCACAGGATCCCGTTGAACGTGCTGCGGCGCGACATGGTCTTGGTGCCGCAGGACATCTTCCTCTTTTCCGACACCATCTCGAACAACATCCGCCTGGGCAGCCCGGAAACAAGCACCGAAGAGGTTTTGGAGGCGGCCAGGATGGCCCAGATCCACGACGAGGTGATGGATTTTGAGCACAAGTTCGACACTGTGATCGGCGAACGCGGCGTAACCCTCTCCGGAGGCCAGAAACAGCGCGTGGCCATCGCCCGGGCCCTGCTCACCAATCCCGAGATCCTGATCCTGGACGACGCCCTCTCCGCCGTGGACACCAAAACCGAGCGCTTCATCCTGGAAAAACTGATCGAGACCCGCAAAGGCAAAACCACCATCATCATCGCCCACCGCATCTCCTCGATCCAGCACGCCGACCTCATCATCGTGCTGGGCGAAGGCAAGATCACCGAGCGCGGCACCCACGATGAACTGGTCGCGCAAGGTGGGCTTTACCACGAACTTTACGAGAAACAGCGCATCCGGGCCCGCCTGGAAGGGGAGGAGTTATGATGGGCGGTGGACCCGGACGCGGCGGCGGCTTCGCGGAAGACGACCTCAAGAACAGAGTTTTCGACAAACACCTCTACAGCAGGATGCTGCGTTACCTGCTGCCCTATCTGAAATGGGTGGTGGTTTCGTTCCTCATCCTGATGGTGGTGGCCGGCGCCGAACTGGTGCAGCCCCTGATCCAGCAACGCGCCATCGACGATCACATAGTATCCGACAAAAATATCGCCATCTTTGCCAGCGAAGCTGAGGTGGACGCCTTTCTGGCCAAATACGAGCTGCTCAAGCTGGAGAAACTGGCCCACGGCGGCAACTTTTTCCTGATCATCCCCAGCAAGGAAATGAACAAGATCGACCAGCCAAAGCTTGACGAGCTCACGCGGCGGAACATCCTCGCCGGGGCCAAGGTTTACCTGATCGAGGACAAGCCCTCGAACGTGGCCATCCTGAACAAATACCTGCCGGAAGTGACCGCGCCGGTCGGCGGCAAAAGCGGCCTGGAAGGTTGGTTCAGGCTGGGCAACGGCCAGCTGGCTTTAGAACGAGACCAGCTGAACAAGATCCCGGGGGAGGAACGCTTCCAGGCACGCAGCGAAGCGGCGCACAGCCTCATCTGGCTGGCCCTGGCCTTTTTGGGCATCAGCCTTTTGCGCTTTGTGGCGGGATATTCCCAAATGGTGATCACCACAACCTTTTCCCAAAAAGCGATGAACGACATGCGCCACGACGTTTTCGCCCACATGCAGCGCATGCCGGTGCAGTATTTCGACAAAAACCCCGTCGGGCGGCTGGTGACCCGCGTCACCAACGACATCCGGGCCATCGACGAGATGCTGTCCTCAGGGGTGATCACGCTGTTCCAGGACGTGCTGATGATCATCGCGATCGTTGTGCTGATGCTGATCTTGGACTGGAAGCTGGCGCTGATCAGCTTCGCCATCCTGCCCCTGGTGATCTGGGTGATCCGGGAATTCCGTAAACGCACCCGGGTGCTCTACCGCGAAGTGCGCAAACACCTGGCAGCCCTGAACGCCACCCTGGCCGAGCACATCAGCGGGCAGAAGATCATCCAGCTCTTCAACCAGTATTTCCACAAGCGGAACGAGTTTTCCCGCATCAACCAGGAATATTTCAATACTTCGCTGAAGCAGATGAAGCTCTTCGCCTTTTTCCGGCCTATCATCCATGTGAGCAGCCAGATCGCCGTGGCCCTGATCATCTGGTACGGCGGCGGGCAGATCCTGCGCAACGCCATCACCATCGGCCTGCTGATGGCCTTCACGCAGTATATCTCCAAGCTGTTTCAACCCATCAACGACTTTTCCGAGAAGTTCAACGTGCTGCAGGGCGCTCTGGCTGGCGCGGAACGCATCTTCGATCTCATGGACCAAAACCCCGAGGACTACCGCGACGCCCTGGCCAGCGAGGTGAAGCTGAAAGGCGAGATCGAGTTCAGGAACGTCTGGCTGGCCTACAATCCCGGCGAATGGGTGCTCAAAGACGTGAGCTTCAAGATCCGGCCAGGGGAGAAGATCGCCCTGGTGGGCCACACGGGCAGCGGCAAGACCTCGATCGTGAACCTCATCCTGGGCATGTACCCCTTCCAGAAAGGCGAGATCCTGCTGGACGGAAAGCCGCTCTCCGATTACGCTTTGAACGACCTGCGCCGCAACGTGGGCATCGTGCAGCAAGACGTCTTCATCTTCAGCGGCAACATCAAGGACAACATCGCCCTGAACAACACCGCCCTCACCCGCGAACAAATCATCCAAGTGTCCAAATATGTGAACGCGGACAAATTCATCAGCAAGCTGCCCGAGGGCTACGACGAGCCTGTGATGGAACGCGGCGCCACCCTCTCCACCGGACAAAGGCAGCTGATCGCCTTCGCGCGAGTGCTGGCCTACGATCCGGCCATCTTCATCCTGGACGAGGCCACCTCCAACATCGACACGGAAACCGAACTGCTGATCCAGGACGCCCTCGCCAAGCTGATCGTGAACCGCTCCTCGATCATCATCGCCCACCGCCTTTCCACCATCCAGCACGCGGACCGCATCATCGTTCTGCACAAGGGCGAGATCGTGGAGAAAGGCTCACACTTCGAGCTGCTGGACCAGAAAGGCCTCTACTATGACCTCTACCGGCTGCAATACACCTGATGTGGAGTTTAACGCCGTGTCTTATAACAGCTTGGGGCGATAAATTGTCCTGATGGTTGGAATGAAACTTGCTCCATTGCAGAAACAAGAGAAAAAACTGATTGACAGAAATATGCGGTCAGTTTGAATTGATATAGAAGACTATCCCTTGATTCATAAGGAGGATCAATGAAAAAAAGATGGCTTGTTATACTGGCCCTGACGCTTGTCGCAGCCATGTTTGCCAATGGTAGCCGCTACGAAGTGGTGGCATGGCAGGAAACCTTTGAAACCGGTGCTGCCGGCTGGACCCACTACGACGGCAGCATTCCGCCCAACCTCTGGGCGCCTTACAACTATGGCGGAGCCCAAGGCAACGTCTGGTGGATGGGCGACACCGCCCTGGCCCAGGGAACCAACATCGGTGGCTATTACGACGCCCAATATCTGGTGCTGGACACCCCTGCCCGCACTTTGAGCGCAGCCAACGCTGTTCTAACTTTCAAACTTCGCTACAACGTGGAAGATCCCGCTGGCGCCACGGCCCCCTATACCGGCTGGGACGCCTGCAACGTCCGCATTTCCACAGATGGTGGAACCGTCTGGACCCCCATCGCCGGTACCCCCGCTTACAACATCACCAGCGCCTATTCTTTTGGCTTCCAGCATGGTGAAGGTCCGAACATCCCCGCCTGGGGCGGAGTTTTGGATGCCTGGACCAACGCCAGCTTTGACCTTTCCGCCTATGTGGGCCAAAGCGTGAAGATCCGCTTCGCCTTTGCCTCCGACCCTGCTTACAGCACGGGCGACGCCCCCGCCATGTTTGGCATGATGGTTGACGACATCGCCTTCGGCGGCTACACCAACAACGGCACCGACGACGGCCAGATGGTTACCAGCAGCATGGTCCCGGTGGGCGGAGACATCTGGGCCATCGGCACTGACGCCACGGCTCCGTCACCCACCCACATCATGAAATGCCAGAATGCCCAGGGATCCTACAACCCCAACATGCTGAACTACCTGGTGAGCCCTCCCATCACCCTTCCCAACGATGGAGACATCCGCGTGGACTTCATGATCATGGGCCTCTTCACCGACCCCGACACCTTCCCGGAAGTTGACTATTTTGGTTGGGAAATCTCCCCCAACAATGGTCTGACCTGGAATGCCATGAGCAATCCCTATGGCGATCCCACCGGCACCAACTACGTATATTCCGACGCTCCAGACGTCTGGTCATCCATGACCGGCAGCTATTCCCTGGACGGCCTTATCTCCGATTACGCCGGCCAGACAATTATGCTGCGCTGGTATTTCCTCTCTGATGACGACACCCCCCAGGGTACCGGCATCATGATCGACGACGTGACCATCTACAACGACGTCTTCATCGCCCCTCCGGCTAACCTGGCCGCGACGGTTGATGGCAGCAACGTCAACCTGACTTGGGAAGAGCCTGGTTCCGGCGGTGGCGGCGGCGAAGAAGGCTGGCTGCACTACGACGGTGAAAACGCCGGCAACGCCATTGGCACAGGCGCTGCGGTTGATTTCTCAGTCGCGGCCAAGTGGGATGCCATCGGAACATATGGCATCTTCGACTACGTGGGCATGAACATCACCAAGATCCAGTTCTTCCCCAACGAAGCCAACTGCGTTTACACCCTGCGTATCTGGACCGGCGCCGCGGGCGAAATTGCCTACGAACAGGCAGTGCCTGCCCCCACCATTGGTGCCTGGAATGAAATAGTCCTCACCACTCCTTGGATCATACCCGCCCAAACCCAGATCATGGCAGGTTACCGCGCCAACACCCAGACAGGTCATCCTGCTGGTTGCGATGCCGGCCCCCATGTTCCTGGCTACGGCAACATGATCTACTGGAACAATGCCTGGACCACCCTGAACGCCCTAAGCTCCGCCCTCACCTACAACTGGAATGTCCGCATCTATGTTGCGGATCCCGTAACAGGCAAGGAATACGTGCTGGGTCATGGGCCCTATGAACAGGAAGTTCATGCCTATAATGACGCCACCCTGGAAGAGGTTGGAGCCACCCAGCCTGTCCGCACCCTCGACGGCTACAAGATCTTCCGCGACGACGTGGAGATCGACCAGGTGGGCGCCACCGTGCTCACCTACACCGACGCCAACGTCGCCGGCGGCGTTCACACCTACTATCTGAAAGCTGTTTACGGCGCCAACACCTCCGAAGCTTCGAACGTGGTCACCGCCTTTGTGCTTCCCGCCATGCACGCTGAACTGATGCACGACGACGGCACTGCCGAAGAAGGCTTCAACGTTGGCTCCACCAAGCAGATGGCCGTGAAACACGCCTACGGCCAGGCCGTGACCGTCAAATTCGCCAAGGTCTACGTCCACACCGTGGGAACCGCTGGCATCATCCTCCGCGTCTTCGACAACGACGGCGCCAACGGCATGCCCGGCACCCAGATGGCCCAGTATCAGTATCCCGCCGCCTCCGTGGTGGAAGGCTGGAACTGGATCGCCCTGCCGGCCGACATCAATGTGGCCGACGGCGAATTCTACCTCGCCATCCTGGAAACCACAAACGCCGCCGCGATCGGCCTGGATACTGCCACCAACGGCTACAGCTACAAGAAGATAGCCACCGATTGGGAACCCGTCACCACCGGTGAGATCATGCTCCGCGCCATCGTGGAATACGGCACCGCCAACGACGACAACGTGACCCCGGTTTACACCCTGGACGCGAAGAACTATCCCAATCCCTTCAACCCTGAAACAACCATCGCCTTCAGCGTTCCCAAAGCCGGACCCGCCAGCCTCAAGATCTACAACACCAAAGGCCAGCTGGTTCGCACCCTTGTGAACGATGCCCGCGAAGCCGGCAACCACAGCGTTGTCTGGAACGGCATGGACAACCAGGGCAACAGTGTTTCCAGCGGACTGTATTTCTATCGCCTCAGCAGCGACGGCAATACTGTCACCCGCAAGATGCTGCTGGCCAAATAAGCAAGTTCAACCCGGCTGAAAAGCCGCAGAATACTGGGAGCGACCCGCGTGGCCGCTCCCTTTTTTGCTTTGGGGCGTGCTCCGTGGAAAATTTGGGGTTGGCAGTTTGCAGGCTTTGAATACTCTTTAAATAGCTATCACTTAACTAAATCATGGGAGAATGAATGCATAATCACCTGCTGCCGCTACTGCTGATGCTTGTGGCCGGAAGGCTTTTCAGCGCCACTGTGAGCGGATTTGTGACCCGGGAGGAAAGCGGTGAGCCCCTGCAGTATGTGAACGTGACCGTGGCCGGCACCAAGATCGGCGCGCAGACCAACAAGCAGGGTTATTATGTGCTAACCGTAAACCAGACCGGCAGCTACAAGATCGAGTTTTCCCTGGTCTCCCACCTGCGGGAAAGTAAAAGCTTAAGCATCCGCGGCCAAAACGACGACATCACCCTGAACGCGCGGCTGAAAGAGGCCTCGGTGGAACTCAGCAAGATAGTGGTCACGGCCGATGCCGAAGCCAGCCTGGAAGGGCCTGTGATCCGCGCGAGTTCAATCCACAGGGGCCGGGAGGACATCCAGGCAGTGGTTTCCACCGTGGAGGCGGACGTGTTTCGCGCCGTGCTAACCCTGCCAGGCGTGATGCCCATTTCGGACTTCTTTTCCGGTCTCTATGTGCGCGGCGGCTCGCCCGACCAGAATCTCATCCTCCTGGACGATACCGACGTTTACAACCCCAGCCACCTGGGCGGTCTGTTCAGCACTTTCAACACCGACGCGGTGGAAAACGTTGAACTGATCAAAGGCGGCTACCCCGCCAAGTTCGGCGGCCGGCTGTCCTCCGTGCTGGATGTAACCAACCGCCAGGGCAACCGGGTGGAATCACAGGGCGTGGCCCGCGTGAGCCTGATCTCGTCTTCCGCCACGCTGGAAGGGCCCTGGAGGATCGGAGCGACCGGTGGCTCCTACATGGCTTCCTTCCGCCGCACCTATCTGGAACTGGTGAAAGCCTTCTACGACGAGCTTCCGGACTACTATTTCTACGACGGCCACGCCAAACTGAACTGGGACGTGGACAACCGCAACAAGCTCAGTTTCAGCGGCTACATCGGCCGCGACGATCTTTCCTACGACCTCGGCAGCGTGCTGGACGTGGACTGGGGCAACAGCACCGTCGCCGCGCGCTGGCTGCATCTCTTTTCCCCGCGCCTCTTTTCGAACTTCATGCTGGCTGGAAGCCAGTTCAGCAGCGGCTTGAGCCAGACCTCGGAGGAAGAGGATGAAACCATATTCAGCACCGACAATTCCATCAAAGACCTCACCGCCAAAGGGGTCCTGAACTGGAAACCCAACAACAGCCACGAGGTGGAAAGCGGTTTCGAAGTAAAATGGAACGACACCGCCCTGAAGATGGAAACCTCCTATCAGGTTGACCCCAGCGGGCTTCCGGACACCGCCCTGGCGTCAGTGACCTCCTCCCTCTTTTTACAGGATACCTGGGTGATAAACCCTCTCTGGACCTTGCAGCCAGGCCTGAGGCTGAATTGGTATCGCACGGCCAGGACCATGCCGGACCAGATCCCCGCGGCCAGCTATGTCAATCTGGAACCCCGCCTCTCATTCAAGTGGACCCTGGACGCCGGCGAAAGCGTCTATGCCAATTTTGGCGTCTATAACCAGTATCTCACCCTGCTGGCGATGGATGTGAACACCCCCTTCGACGTCTGGCTGCCGCTGGACGGCTCGCTGCGGCCGGCCCGGTCGCTGCACTATATCCTTGGCTACCAGAGGCGTTTGGGCAAGCACCTGGCCCTGGAATCGGAAATCTATTACAAGGACTACAAAAACCTGGCCCAGTTGGATTCCAATGCCTTTTTCAACTGGAACAACAGCACTGGCAACCTCGCCAGCGCCATGCGGGTCGGAATCGGCCACGCCTACGGGGCGGAATTGCTGCTCCGCAATGACTGGAACGGCCTCGAAGGCTTTGTGGGCTACACTTTCAGCCGCACCCGCCGCAAGATCGAGGGCCTCAATCTGGACCCCCAAACCGGCGCAGCCAACTACTTTTATCCCCGCTTCGACCGCAGCCACAGCGTGTCCATGGTGGAAAACTACAACATCAGCGCCAATACCGGCTGGCAGCCCCTCGGAGCGGATTTCAAGCTGGGCCTCAATTTCACCTACAATTCCGGACAGCCGGTGGAAGTGCCGGAGCGGGTCTATTTCGACGGCGAGAATTTTCAGATCATCTACAGCTATAAAGACGGTTACCGCCTGCCCTATTACATGCGCCTGGACCTGAGCGCCAAACTGCAGTGGAACACGCGCTGGGGCAGCATCGAACCCTATCTGGACATGATCAACGTTTTCGACCGCAAAAACGTGAGCTTTCGCAGTTATCAGCTGGTGCCGCAGGAAGACCTGACCCTGCAGCTGGAAACCCGGGACGGCTCTCAGTTTCCCTTCCTGCCTTTCATTGGAGTGAACATCACATGGTAAGCAAACATCTGTTCCACCTCTCGCTGGCGCTGCTGCTGGCGCTGCTGCTCGCCTCCTGCGAAAACACCAGCGGGCCACGCTTTGAAGGCGAGGTCTTCACTGTGGCGGGCCTGCTGATGGCTGGCCAACCTGTAAGTTTCGACTACCCGGTTTACGTGACCCGCAGCTCAGCCATCGAGGATTTCAGCCCCCAGGAGATCTTTGTTTACGACGCCACGGTATCCATCCGTGATCTGGATGCCGATCTGGAGTTTCAGCTCACCCCTGCCCTGCACGAGTTCAAATTCAAATATATCGACTTAGCCCAAAACATCATCCAGCCCGGACACCGCTACCGCATTGAGGTGCTCGCGCCCGGCGCGGATTCACTGATCTGGGCCGAAACCACGGTTCCCGTTTGCCTTACTGCAGAACCCGACCCCTACGGAACCAATCCGCCCAGCACAGGCTTTGCTTTGGACCAGGATACCGACAATGTGCTGCCCTATCCCCTCATCGACAGCGATTATCCGGCCACCGCCTCCACCGGCGCCACCGCGGGAAATTTCAACCTGATGGCGGAATTCTTCTGCCTGGAACCCTTCAGCACGGACCTCGAATTCACCTCCGATTTCCTGCCTGAAGCCCATCCCGACTCCAGTTTGGCCCCCAGCTACAACGCCGAACGCCCACCCCGCAAACTCAGCTTCATGTACCGCTTCAACTCCACGCCCCTGCCGGGTTTGCCGGACAACTACCTGGTGCTGGAAAACTACGCCACCGCTTTCGTCTTCTACGGACGCTACCGCCTGCGCCTGCAGATCGTTGACGACAACTATTTCAACTACAATTTCATGGACGAAGGCTACCTCCACGGCGGTATCCACAACGCCCTGGGCTATTTTGGCTCCGCCAGCGGCGTGGAGATGTTCACCCGGATCGTGAAGGAAGATACGCCCTGAAGGTTACGGGAGCGTGACACCGGGGCATGGGAATCCAAGCCACACCTTGTCATTCCGGAACAAGGGTTTGGGAATCCAGCCACCCATGTCATTCCGGGGAAGGATCCCGGAATTCAGACTTGGCGGGATTGGCCAGTATGCAACAGACGTGGGGTTGATGCGGACTGCGTTTGTAGCCATCCCATTCCTTTCTGAGATGATTTTTTTTGAATTAAGGAATGCTTTTTGCTACAACATCATACAGATTTTCCTGGAGGCGATCAAATGAATACTGCTTGGAAGAACTGGCTCGTTACTCTGCTGGGGACGCTGGCCCTGGCGGCCCTGCCCCTGGGGGCACAGGAGGTGATGAACGTATATTTCGGCGGCAGTTCTGAATTCAGCCACGGCTTTCGGGCCTGCCAGACCGTGGGTGACAGCCTGCAGCTGTATGATTATGAGATCCTGGCTGAAAGCGTCCTCATCAAACTGGCCACGGTCGGCCCCGGCGGACTCTGCGGCCCCCAGCAGACAGTACACCAGATCACAGTTGAACCTGACTGGGGCGTTCTGTCGGGCAATCCCCTGGCCTTTTCCTGCAAGGCTGGCAAGCTGTATTCCGCCTTCCACACAGCCAACCGGGTGATCGTCTGTTTCACGGATGGCAGCGGCACCAACCAGCATGTTTTCAACACCACCGGACTGAATATCGAAGACCATATGTTCGGCCCCACCCTTTACATCGTGGATGAGGCGCGGGCCTACCTCTGCGCCACCAGCGGCGTCTATCCCCAGGTGACCCAATTGGTGTACATCCTGAACCTGTCCAACAACAGCCTGCAGCTGCTGCACCAAAGCCAGGGCTGGCTGCCGCACTGCGTCCTCTCCTTCGAAGATGAGTTCTTCCTCCTCTGGACTGATGGCGGACCAGACCTCCTGGTGCAAAACCACAACATCATCCAAACCTACCCGCAGGGCTGGCTCCCAGCCAGCGAAGGCGGAGGAGCGGGCTTCACGCAGACCACGAAACTCTGCGGCGACTACTTTCAGACCCTGGCCATCGGCCCCATCGAAGACGCGCCCACCTCTGCCTACCTGGTCTGGCTGGAAGGGAACACGCTGCACAAGCAGTGGTTCAGCGGGTCCAGCTGGCCCTGGCCTGCTCCGCATTACTGGGAGGTAGTCACCCACAGCGACACCGGCTTTTCAGCAGTTCACAACTGGTTTGATGATTGGTCATTTTGCCACAAAACCCTTGTTAATGGCGTATTCAGCGACCTGCTTACCTTCCCTGACCTTACGGGATACCCGAACGCGGCTTTTCTGAGAAAGCTGGATGAGGACTACACCCTGGCCATCAACCGCCCGACGGGCACGCGGTACGGCTTCCATCTGGTGGACCATCCCCTGGGCGTGGTGAGGGATTACAGCTTTGACGGGATGAACGTGGGAGCAAGTTATTGCCTCAATTCCGACCGGAGCGTTTTCCTGCTGGGCAGGACCGCCTACGACGCCCCCTGGCAGATTAGCGCCTTCAGGCTGGAACTGGGCGCATCAGCGCCGGATGAAGAGGTTCCGCCAGCCCCGGCAAGGATCGCGGCCTTCCCCAATCCCTTCCGGTCATCCTGCCAGATCGAAGTAAGGACCGGGGTCCCGCTGGAAGCGAGCCTGGAGGTCTTCAACCTCAGGGGGCAGAAAGTGGCCCGGATCTTCACAGGAAAATTAGCAATAGGCGGAAACCGCTTTGCCTGGGACGGCAAAGATGAAAACCTGCGGGATGTTTCCAGCGGTATCTATCTGCTCAGGCTTTCCACCCCGCAAGGATCATGCAGCCGCAGGATGATGCTGCTCAGGTGACTCTCCCCAATATTTTCGGCTCTCTCAAATCAAGTCGCTCCCAATATCAATACGGTATCAATACGGAATCAATACGGATTTCATCCGTAATGATTCCGTATTGATACCGTATTGATATTGGGAGCGACCCGGGTTTTTGCCTGGATCAAGATTGCCACGATTTACTTTGGTGTGAGCCCCAGATCTGAATCCTTTGATAAAATCCAAATGTGAAACCCTGATTTGAAAGACAGAAGGCGGTGGCTTCAGCCACCGTATCTGCCAGAACCTTCGCTGAGCAAGACGATGTCCGGTGGGCTTCAGCCACCGGAGGGACAATCCACAAGTGATCATCCGCGTGGGGATTTGCCCCGATCGCGACCAGCCGGCGGTTCAAACCGCCGGAAATCGTTTTTCCCTGTAAACCTGATCCCGGTATACGGTGGCTAAAGCCAACGCCTTCCGTCTGTTTGCTGAGTCATGCGGCCGAATGGCAGAGGACAGATTCATCCCCCGCCGAGCTGGAAACCACTTGGTGGGTGGAGCCAAGGTGTCATTCTGGGGTGGAGGCCCGGAATCCATGCCCTGGATAGATCTTTTCCGGCCCTCTTTCAAACTGAGTGGGTAATGGGCTGAACACAAGGCTTTTTTTTCCAACAAAGTGGGTATTGACCGGAAAAAACCCCTCGTCAGAGGTGTGCAGCACTATAGGCGGGGTTCTTTGTCTCTGTAGAGCTTCCGCGGCTTTCAGAGTCAACGCAGGGATTTGGCATCTCAAGGTACAGGATCGGCTTTCATTACGGGTTTCCTCGGTTACCCACTCAGTTTGAAAGAGAGCCAATTAGAGTAGTGAGCATTGCCGGGAAATCCCGCGCGCCAAACAAAGGCGGTCCGAAGACCGCCTGTATTTTTCTAAGGTTGGTATAGGATTTCGATCAGGTCTCGATCACTTCCACGTTGGCGCGGGGCAGGATCATCTTGCTGCCGTCCTCGAACTGGGCTTCCAGCACGCGGACGAGGGTCTCGGATTCCACTTTGGTGAGCTCTTCCGGCAGGCCGGTCACCTTGGCGATCTTGCCGAAATTGGGCTCGCGGATCACGCGGATGAGCGTTCCCGGTTCCAGCACGGGCATGGTGGCCTCTTTCACCACCAGTTCCTTTTCGTCAAAGGGCAGCGGCACGATGATCTCGGGGCGGATGACGCCGGCGCGGATCTGGGTGCGGCCGTGGATGGAGGTTTTCTTGCCGTTGAATTTGTGCAGCAGTTCGAAGGTCTTGCGGGCCATGGTGATCTTGCCAAAACCTTCCGTGACCACGATGGTGAGGCCGATGTTTTCGTGGCCGGTGATGGCCACGCCGATGTCGTGTCCCAGCAGTTTTTTGATATCCCGGTCGTCGATGCCGCCGGTGATGATGGCTTTGGCTCCGTGTTTGCGGGCGGCTTCGATCACATCAAAGGAGACAAAGGCACCGGTGACTATGATCTTGCCGGCACAGGCGTCGGTTACTTCGGCAGGAGTGATCTCGGCGTCGGGGGATTTGGCTATGACCATGATCTCACCGATGGTTTCGCCGCCGATCCCGAAAATTCCCTGGATGTAGGCGCTCTTGTTTTCGATGATGACGCCTTCATCGGGCATCACATCGGTTACCACTCCGTCGATGAAGGCTTTCACCTGCACGGGGATGCGCGGCTCACGGAGCAGGACCTGTCCGGTGACGGAGGATATGCTTTCCACTTCACCCAGCACGGGTGAGCGGACCTCGTTTTTAAACAACCCGGTGCCAAAGAGGCCTTTGGTTTCGGCCAAAATGGTGTGGGTGTCGATCTGCTGTCCGGCTTCGATCTTGATGAAGTTCACCAGTTGCGAGGGAGTTACACCAAGTTTGTTGGCCAGGTTGAACGGCACCACCTTGCCCGGAAGCAGGGTTTCGGCCACCACGGTTTCGGCTTTGACGTGATCGCCCTTTTTCACCAGCACCTGGCCTTTGAGCGGCAGGATGCGTTCTTTTCTCAGGATGATGTTTTCGGTTACTGTGAGTCCGGCAGAGTATGCTTGTCCCATTGTTTCCTCCTACTTCAGGATAGTATCCGGATAGGCCTTGAACTCGGTCATCCATTTCTTCAGGGTGGCGATGCGTTCAGCGCGGTCGGTGGGGATCACGAAGGGCTGGCGTCCGCGGGTGTCCAGAACGATGCCGACGATGCCGCCGTGCAGATCGACCGTGAGTTCCTTGCTCTTGTTCTCGTCGAGGATGAGGCCGCCGTGGGTTTTTAAGGTGGCTTTGGCCACTTCGCCCACGCCGCAGGGGATCAATCTCACTTCGCCGAAGGGAATGTCCTCTTCCCAGATCTTGCCGTCGGGAAGCTCAAGTTTGGCGTAGAGAGCGGGTTTGCCGATCTTGCTCTTGCCCACGGGGGCCACGCAGGAGCCCAGATAGACCATGCAGTCCTTGCGGAACACCTCGGTTGCCGCTTTGGTGCTGATCTCGGAGAGCACACCCAGGTGGGGCATCATGAAAATGCTGTCCACCGCCAGGCGGGTAACGCCTTCGGGCAGGAAGGCGTTGATGAGCAGCATCACGGTCTGATGCCTGCGCGGAGCGTGGGAAAGGACGCCGCCGCTGCCCACGAGGAGGTCGAGGGTCATCAGATTTACGATGGTGGCGCCGGAGGTTGACTGGCTGAAGGCTTCGGAGATGTCGCGTTGGCGCTGCATGCCTTTGAGGCTGCTGGCAAATTCCTTGTGCTGCTCGAAAGCCAGGCGCAATGCTTCGATCGCGATGGCCTGTTCCAAAACGAGTTCCTCCAGCAGGGAGGGGATCGTGGTGGGACGGATCATCTTGTTTTTGATCATGTTGCGCAGATAGTTCTCATCGATGTCCAGCGGCACCCAGCGCATGATGTTGTCCAGTCCGGATGAGGCCAGCACATTGGAGATGCTGTAGCTCATGCCCAGGTTGGCGCTCACGGTGCGGTTGAAAACGAATTCCTCGGTGAAGACGGAAAAGACGTCCGTGGTGGCGCCGCCAATGTCAACACCAACCACTTCGATGTTTTCCTCTTTGGCGATGGCCTGCATGATGTTGCCGACCGCCGCGGGGGTGGGCATGATGGGCACGCTTTCGTGGTCCGGGCCCTGGCACCATTCCATCAGCTTGTTGTAGCCGGGGGCCTGCTTCATCACGTGCTCCATGAAGAGGTCGTGGATCTTGTCGCGGGCCGGGCCGAGGTTTTCGGTTTCCAGTTTGGGCCGGATGTTTTCGGTGACTATGAGGTCCACCTTGTCGGCCAGGGAATCCCTGATAAACTGCTGGGCTTCCTTGTTGCCGGCGTAGATCACGGGCAGCTTGTAGCCGGAACCCAGACGGGGCTTGGGATCAGCGCCACTTACGAGCTCCGCCATCTCCACCACGTGCTTGATGGTGCCGCCGTCTTCGCCACCGGCCATGAGGATCATGTCGGGGCGCAGCTCGCGGATGCGTTCGATCTTTTCGTGATTCATGCGTTTGTCGTTGCTGGAGATGAGGTCCATCACGATGGCCCCCGCTCCCAGAGCGGCACGTTCGGCGCTTTCACCGGTCATGGAGGCCACCACGCCGGTGACCATCATCTGCAAACCGCCGCCGGCCGAGGAGGTGGAGACATAGGCGTCCACGCCCACGTCGCCTTTCCGCGGGATCAAGAATTCCCCGTTTTCCATGAAACGGATGTTGGGGTTGTGATATTTGAGCCGGGCCAGCTCTTCCAATTCCTGAGTGGCGTTGATCACGCCCTTTGTAACGTCGTTAAGCGGGGCTTCCACAGTTGTGGGTGCCTCGCCGCGGATGGTTTGGCGATATTCGCCGTCCACCCATTCGATCAAAATTGCCTTGGTGGTCGTGCTGCCGCAGTCCGTGGCCACGATCCGGGTAAGGCGTTTTTCGTCGTATTGCATCGTACCTCCGCTTATTCAGCTGATTTATCGTCTTTTTTGAAAATTCTTCGGATGACCGCCTTGCGCTGGTTTCTGCGCCGCAGACGGCGGAGTTTGGCCTCGGCCCGGCGCTCGCGGTTGAGCTCTTCGTCCAGCTCGTCGATGCGCTTGATCAGGCGTTTGAGGTGGGCCTCATCCTGGATCATCAGGGCGAAATGCTGGTATTTCTGGGAATCGAAGACCATTTCGGCAAAGGGCAGGATGAAATACATGGCTTGGCTGGCAATGCCGTGCAAGGGATGAAGCGATTCCAGCAGCAGGATCCCGGCCGAGCCCATCTGCTTTTCCACGATGAAGCGCGCCACCTTTTCGATCATCTGGTTCGCTTCGTCGGCGCTGAGCGTGGTTTTGACTTCCTGGTACCCTTTTTTCATGTCAGACAGCCCTCGTGGCCGTGAGCACGGCCACCCTGGACGCGCCGCCCGCTTTCAGCACATGGGAAACTTCGTTGACCGTGGTGCCAGTGGTGAAAACGTCGTCCACCACAATGATCCGCTTTCCGGCCACATCCGCGTTGCGGCGCAGGGCGAAAGCCCCGGAAAGGTTGTCCAGACGGGCCTGGCGGCTCAGATTGGTCTGGCTGCGCGTGTTTTGATGGCGGAGCACGGGTTGGGCGAAAGGAATGCCCAGTTCGAAGGCCAGCGCTCGACCCAGCAGTTCGGACTGGTTGTAGCCCCGCTCACGTTCGCGCACCCGGTGCAGAGGCACGGCCGTCACGAGGTCAAAATTGCCGCGGAAGCGTTTGGAGGCGGGCATGGACAACAGGGCTTGGCTGAAAAAAACTGCCGGAGACCTGAGCGCGTCATACTTCAGGTGATGCACCAGCTCCTGTACCGGGGCTTTGAAAACAAAGGCGGAGCGCGCGTAATCGAACTCGTAGGCCAGGTGGGAACAAGCTTCACAGCGGTAGTTTTCCAGCGGGGCGCCGCATTTATCGCAGTAGTTTTCCCTGATGGGCAGCAACCGCTCGCGGCACTCGGCACAGAGGACATCCGCGGCCGTATCCACAGGACTGTTACAGGCCAGGCAAACCGGCGGGAACAAAAGCTTATCCACAGAGCCCAAAATGGCGTTCCAGCGCATCGAAGATCCTTTTGCCGTCCTGGCTGACCACCGCGTCCGTGGCGGAGCGTTCTGGATGGGGCATCATGCCCAGCACGCGGCCGGAGGGGTCGCAGATGCCGGCGATATTGTCCCGGGAGCCGTTGGGATTGGCTTGCGGGATGGTGTTTCCGGAGGCATCACAATAGCGGAAAACGACGCGGCCGGTTTCCCGCAGTTCGTTTAGAACGTGGTCTTCACAGAAATAGTTACCGTCTTTATGGGCGATGGGCAGGTCCAGCACCGCGCCGGGCGGGATACCTTCCGTGAAAGGCGTGGAGGGATTTTCCACCCTCAGGTGCTGATGCCGGCAGATGAAATCCAAGCCGCTGTTCATCAGCAGCGTGCCAGGCAGCAAGCCGCATTCCGTGAGTATCTGAAAGCCGTTGCAGATCCCCAGCACCAGTCCGCCTCGCCGGGCGAAAGCCAGCACTTCGTTCACGATGGGAGAAAATCTGGCCAGCGCGCCGCAACGGAGGTAATCGCCATAGGAAAATCCGCCTGGAAGCACCACCAGATCGGGATTTTGGAGGTCACGGCCCTTGTGCCAGACCAAGCGGCCGGCATGGCCCCGGGAGGCAAAAACCTCCAGCGCGTCATGATCGCAGTTCGAGCCCGGGAAGGTGATCACGCTCACTTTCAAGCTTGCCCGTCCTCCCGCTCTTCCAGGGTGAAATGGTAGTGTTCGGTGTTGGGATTGGCCAGCAGGTCCCGGCAGATCTGCTCGGCTTCCCGCCGTGCCTGCTCTGGATCGGTGGTGTGGAAACTGATCTCGATGTATTTGCTCACGCGGGTTTCCTCCACAGAGGAGTAGCCCAGCTGGCGCAGGGAATTCGTTACCGCCTTGCCCTGCGGATCGAGCACGTTGGGTTTGAGACAGACGTATATCTTGGCCAAGATCATGCTGTTAACCTTTGTTTTTAATCAATTTATCACATTTTCGCGAAGCCATTTTTAGTCAATGGTTTTTTTGATGCCTATCCGGCTCATGCCCGTGGATGAGCAAATCCCCAGCCCCCAGGCCAATTAGATCTATCCGGCGAAACCAGAACCTCGGTGGATCTGCGCCTACAAGGTCTGGCCAGAGGCTTGTTCCGGGCGACGCCAGACAGATACGGCCTCCACCGGGGAAAGAATTGTTTTGCCTGCAGGGCGATGGTGTTTATAATATTTATGCAAAACATCATAAATTACCAGAGGTGGATCATGCGTAAGTATTTCATGGTTTTTTGGTTAATTCTGTTCTGCGTAAACCTTGCAGGTCAAACTTACTATTCCCGGGGGTCATCAAATTCCTACTATCTGAATTACCTTGCCAGCTGGTCAACCAACCGTGACGGCACAGGCCTCCAACCCACCAGCTTTTCCGGTGCCGGCAAATACTTCGTTGTGCAAAACGGCCACAACCTCACCGCCACCGCGCAGTGGACCGTGGACAGCGGAGCCCTGGTCTGGGTGGAAAGCGGCGGCCGGATCCACACCGGACCCTTTGACCACGCGATCACGGGAAAAGTGTTCAACGGCGGCACCTACGAGGTCACCCACGACAGCTACAGCAACCTGGGCTGGGGTGGCGGCGGAGCCTTGGAGATTAACAGCAACTTCATCCTCAACAACTCGGGCATCAACTTTAACGACAAGGTTTCCTATGGCAACCTGATCGTGCAAAACGGGGAAGCTGACTGCCGCGGGGATACGGAAGGATTCGAGGTGAAGGGAGAGCTGCGCGTGAAAGCCGGCGGAGTCTGGGATGGCGGTCTTACCACCGATCAGGTCCACAGCATAGGCAGCATCTACATGGACGGCGGCATATTTTACGGGTCCTCAGGTTCAGCCCAGGTTACCTACAACCTCAGCGGCAACCTGACCGTCGCCCTGGGCTATTTTTACGGCTCCAAGGAAGGCGGGGCCTGCACCTACAACATCGGCGGCAACCTTCTGCACCAGAACGGCTGGTTTTATGCCACTTTCAGGGATTCCGGCGATCTTCCCTACAATACCTACAACATCGCCGGCAGCTTCACCCGGACGGGCGGCTCCTATTATGCTGTGAACCGGGTGGATGTGGGTTACCCCAGTTTCTACCTGAGCGGAACGGGCAAGAACCTCGGCCTGGGTTCGGTCTCCAACGCCCGCCATTTCATCGAGGTTAAGACAGGGGCGCAATACAACCTCAGCAACGGAGTTAACTTCGATCCCGGAATGCAGTTCTACGTGCGGGGAACCCTGGACGCCGGCACCAACAAGGTCACAGCGTTGGGATCAGGATGCACCTTCAGGGTCCACGGCCTGCTGCAAACGGCCAATACCAACGGCCTGAGCGGATCTACTGTCACCACTTTTTCCTCGAACTACGATCCCGCCATCAGCCTTTGGGAAGGCTGCACGATCGAGTACAACTCCGCGGCCACCCAGACCGTTACACCGCGATCTGACTACAAAAACCTGACCCTCAGCGCAGCCGGGACCAAGACCCTGCTCGCCGGGGCTGCCGTTGCCGCGCATCTGAGCGTGGGAGCGCCTTTGCTGATCGACATCGGGGTCGATCTGGACCTCTACGGCTCACTGAGCGCCACCGCCTCCATCACCGGGGGCAATATCAGAATACTGGGCACATCAGACCGCCTTGATTTGCCTGCCTGCGATCTGGACAATCTTACCCTCAACCGGGCCAACGGCTGCCGGATGACAGGCCCAGTGGAGGTTTATTACATGACTCTCAGCAATGGGGTATTCGAGATATCCAACCAGACCCTGACCATTACAGGAGATTTTATCGCAGACGGCGGCAGCATCACAGGCGGGGCAAGCTCCAACCTAGTGGTTTCTGGCTACAGCTATATTGGAACCCTGGATCTGCCAACCTCCATCACCGAACTCAACCTTCTGGACCTGAGCCGCGCCAACGGCTGCTCCCTGCAGGGAAACCTGGCGGTGCATCAACTGGACCTGAACAGCGGCAGCTTCAACGTTGGAGTCCACACCCTCACTTTTTACGGAGCACTGAACATCTACGGAGGCACACTTAACGCCGGCGGTAACTCCACTCTATCCATCCAGAGTGGAAGCGTGGACATCGATCTGCCTCCGCTAAACCTCTTCGCGTTGATCATGAACCGTTCCGGCCGCTCCTGCTTTCTGGACGGCAACTCCAGCGTGGCGGAACTAACCATGGGAGCCGGGACCCTGAACCTCGGGGACCATCATCAGCAGGTTTCTTCCGCGGCCCGGACCACCGGCGGTTCGCTGACCGGCGGCAGCGCTTCGATCCTGACTTTGGCGAACACGGTCAACCTTGCCTCCATCTCCGGCGGCAGCCTGCATCTGTATAACCAGCTGTGCCCCACCACAGTGGATTTGATCGGTCCCCTAAGCTTGGACTGGTTGAATCTTGCCTCGGGAACGCTTAACCTGGTTGATTCATATTTGACCATCTTCCAAGGCTTTGAGCAAACCGAGATCTCTCCCGGTTCCGGCGTGATGAGCGGTTCTTCGGGATCGGGCATGAACCTTATCTCAAACTCAAACCCCGAGCCATGGCCTGTCCCGGAGGCCATGCTAGGAACCCTGACCGTAGATCTGGCCGGTGGTTGCCAGTTTTTGGGACCGGTGGAATTGCTCACCTCGCTTGCCCTGATGAACGGGGAGGTCGATCCCGCCGGAAACTTCACCGTAAGGGACAATGCCACCATCACGCGCAACTTGGGCTGCCTGAGTGGCCCGGCTGGGTTGGGCAACAACCTCCGGCTTATTTATCTGGCTTCCTGTGAGGCGGGATTTGAGCTCCCCGCCTGGCCAGAACAACAGGCGGCGGAGATATCCGTACACGGAATGGAGAGCGTGGTGACTGTGAATGTGGATTTGGGGCTGTCCCAAAGGATATTCATAGGCCCCGAGTGTGTTTTTGACATCCGGGGATATCAGCTGTATTGCGAGCCCATCGTGCAGTTTCTGGGCGAGGGGCTGTTCTGGGGCAGCGCCCAGATCCCCCTGCAAAGCATGATCTTTTCGGCCCCGCCTGCCGGCTTGCAGATATCGTCGCCTCTATCCATACCAGATTTCCAGTTCAGCCATTTGCCAGACATCCAGCAGCTTAACTCCACTGAAAGCATAGCGCGGACCTGGGGGCTGGACGGCACTCTCAACGACGATGCAATAATCACTTTTAGCTGGGACCAAGCTGCCGACAACGGCCTGGGCTTCGTGCTGAACAACCCGGCCTTCGTTTACCGCTTTGCGGAGGGGGAATGGCAGAACCACTTCGGACCTGTTTTTCTGTCCTCTGAAAATCCCCGGACCCTGACTTTCACCACTCAGGAATTCTCTCTCTGGACCGTTTCGGTGCTTGATTTGAAGGCTCCCGCTGTCACCATATCCAATACCTTGCAGGACGAGGCGCTGCTGGAATGGAACGAGGTGTATCCGGACTGCGATTACGAGATCTGGCGCGGAACTGACCCCTATGGAAGCTTCGGATATCTCTGGACAACCAGCGAGTTATCTTACCTCGATGCAGAGAGTTGTGACCGCGCTTTCTACAAAGTGAAGGCGGTGAAAAACTGGTGAATCAATGCCCTTGCCGGGTCCGCGAGACTCTAGGCTCCTAATTTGAAGAAGGATATCCGGCGTGTCCTCCTGAAGCGGGGTCCTTTCCCTTCAGAATTGCCCCCCGCATGATCCCCGCCTAAACTGCGGGAATCATGCGGGGAGCAGGCGAAAGGCGAACAGGGCAGGACTAAGAAGGAAGGCAGGGCAGGTAAAGAGGGGCAAACCAGACAAATACCCGAAGACCTTTGCACATAATCCTCAGGGTCTGGTTAAAAAGTAAGAGCATTTAGGATCAAAAAGTAGTTTTTGAAATCTGCAAATAATTCTTGACAAAATAGATAGGCTCATATTTTGTCACTCTATC
>JAJBAV010000004.1 GCA_020532085.1 Candidatus Cloacimonadota bacterium
CGGCGCCAGCGTGAGCACCGTGAAAAACGCCATCGACAACGGCTACCTGGACAAGGTCGGCACCTACGACGACCTCACCGAAGCCTACTAACCGGAGGGATGAGGGGGCTGGGAGACCGGCCCCTTCTTTAATTCGTCGCGGAAAAGCGCGGAAAAAGGGAAAATGGGGTCAGAAAAAGAGGGGTTTTTGAAAACAGAGGGACAGAGGGACAGAGTTATGTACCATAAGCTTCAGCTTGTTGGGTGTCCGAGATTCATCTCGAGGCACAAGGATAAAAACAGAGGGACAGAGAGAGGTTTGAGGTGGTGGCGGGGGTGGGGGATGCTTGAATCCGTATAATCCGTTTAATCAGTTGAATCCGTAGGGAAAAAATAAAACAAAGGAGGGACAAGTGAACGAGAACCTGCTGAAAGAACTTGCCCGGGAACTGGCCACCAAGGTGAACAACCTGGTGGACATCCCCATCATCAAAGAAGAAGATGAACAGGCGTTCTTTGAACTGATCATCCTGCTGATGCTGGAACTGGTCTTCAACCGCCTGGGTTTCAAGAACGTTGTCGAAATCTCGCCGCGTGTGTGAAACGCAAACTGCGCAAGAGGCGCAAGGACAGTAACACGTGATGGATTCCGGGGCCACAGGGGTTAAAACCCCCTCCCTGGAATGATAAATCGGGGCCTGCACTTCGGTGTGGGCCCATTACATTGCCTTCTACAAGGAGGAAACAGATACCAGTTTGTCTAAACTGAAACGCAACAAGTATGGACTTATGGCAAACAGGCAGTTAACTTCGTAAAATCATCCTCCACCGATAATCTTGAACAAATAGCTAACAAGAAAAATTGATCCAAACACAATGAAGAGCCATTTGAAAAAGGTAACGATCTGCCCCAGACAGGATGATTCAAAATCCCTGTCTGAGCCTGATTTGTAACTTTGCCTGTTCGATGAGTCGCCAGAGTTGTCGTTTTCTTCAATGTAGATATAACCTGTCCCCTTGCAGTACATGCAAGGTTTCCGACCATAACCGGTCATAACAAATCCGTTGATACAATGCCCACACTTTCTCTGTACCAAAGACATAATACCTCCATTAATTACCTCGAATCGCTGTAGATGCAATAACCACTTCTGTGGGTCAACGTTCACTTCATATCATCTATGTACTCCCCCTGAGGGTTTTCAGCATGGCAATGGCCCGGGCTGCCTCCCTGTCGGAGGGATCCAGAAAGCGAATGTAACCAGCCAAGCCGAGCAGGTGGTTGATCCATAAATGAGTTTTGGTGCCGTGTTTGGCAGCCTGGTCCGCCAGCCCGAAGCGGCTGAGGTAATACAGCTGCTGTCTGAGGTGCATGCGCCTGGACCGGGCCGCACGGAGGCCGTTGTTCACCATCACTCCCGTAACTTCCTGGCGGCGGTGCCTACGGATCACCCGGTTTTTTTCCGGATTGAGCCTTAGGCCCAGGGTTTCGATCACGGAGGCAACGCGTCTGATCACCAAGCCGGGCTTGAAATCGCCGGAAAAAGTTAAATCATCTGCATAGCGGGTGTAACGGATGTTGGCCTGACGGCAAAAATGAAAGATCCTTTGATCGGCCTCACGAAAGATGAGGTTGGAGAGAGTGGGACTGGTGGGCGCACCCTGGGGCAGCGAACCGTTTAGGCAGGTGAGTTTGGCCAGCAAGGTGGCCACCTGGGGATGGTAGCCGACGCCATGAAAGACCTGATAAACCTGATACTCGCGCAGAGAGCCGAAGAAATCGCTGACATCCAGCTTGAGCAGGAGGGGTTGGCGGGTGTGGAAATTGGCGTTGTCTTTCACGGACGAGCCTGGCTGATAAGCTTTGGCAGCTGGATCAACGGGCAAGCGGGCCAGGATGAGGTCGAGGATCACGCGCTGCATTTCCTTGAGAGTGGGCAGGGGTTCGTGAAGTTCACGGAACCCACCGTTGCGCTTGGGGATCCGGAAACACCGGTAATACTTATGGGGGCGGTTGGCAATGCACATCACCAAGGAGATGTCAAAGCCGAGAAACCAGGCAAGGTTCTTCTGATCGAGGATAACGGGCAGTTCCTGGTCGTAGAGCCGGCGCGCGCGCTCCAGCAGCAGCCGCGTTCTATCGGGCGGAATTCCGTGAATCTCACGGCAGGCGCGGCGGATGGCAGCTTCGTATTCTGACCAGTTCATGGTATCAAAGTGGACGGACGCGGTCTCGCATCACTCATGTTTTGTATCCCATGGCAGCGTCTAGTAAGCGCAGCGCACAGACGCTGCCATGGCAGCACGTAATGGGGTCCTTCCGGAAATGATGACTCATCATTCCTCCGCGTTTGCACACGGTTGCGCTGAAAACTCAACCGCGTCCGTACCAAAATTTCCTTCTCCGCGTGAGCGGAACATAGACGGGCTCTTCGGCCAATCTGTTGCTGCGGCCGTTTTCGAGGGCGGGCAGCAAAAATGAGCTTCCTCTTTTGCCCAGTTTCCTGGCCAGCTTCCGCAATTCGATGATGCCAGCAGAACTCAGCCGATAAGATCCACCGTTTTTCCGGAGCAGATCACGAGCCAGCAATTGTTCAAGATTAGAGCGTAGAGCCTGCTGATCAAGACCCCAGCGCTCAAGCTGGCGCGGAGACATCCCCCGGCTGGCAAAGCCAAGCAGATAAAACTGGACCTCGCAATCTTGCATATCTAACCGCCTAACCTGGCAACCCGCCTAATGGCTATGTCGCCTCTGCTTATCTCTGGATTCAAGAAGTGTATCGGCAGTTTCTTGTCAACGTTTTTTTCGGTGTCCTTCTTGTCTTCGCGCTTGACAAATTTGACTTCCTGGAAATATTGACCCATTATACATTTACGCATCACGCCAGCCACCGTCAGGAGATCAGATGAAACAAGAGATCCAGGCGCATTCTCCGGCTGGGGACCAGAGGCTGTTTTCCGCTTCGGAGCGGACCCTTCGCATTCTGCCAGAGGCAATTTATCCACAAGGAAAATACTCATGCACAAAAGAGTGATGATATTCGCGATAGCCCTGCTGTCCGCGGCCCTGGCCTGGGCCCAGTACACTGTCGATTTTGAAGGCACGGGCGAAACCAAAACCGCCTATGCCAGCGGAACCGTCAACCTCAGCGGCCTGAACTGGGATCTGACCGAAGTGCTGATCGGCACTTCAGATACAGATTTCAAGAACGGCGCGCGCTCAGCGAGATTGCGTGGTTACGGGACCAGTTCCATGACCATGCTGGCCGACAAGAGCAACGGGCTGGGCACCATCTCTTTTCAGTACCGCCGCTACGGCACCGACGCCCAGGTGGATTGGAAGGTGGAATACAGCACCAACCAAGGCAGCAACTGGACCCAGATCGGATCCAGCTTCACGGCTCCGGCTTCTGATGTTGTTCAGACCTTTACCGCCACGGTCAACGCCTCCGGCGGCGTGCGGATCAGGATCAAACGGGCCACGGAAACCGGCGCCAGCAACCAGAGGTTGAACATCGATGACATCACTCTCACGGATCATACCGGCAGCGGCCCGGTCATCTATGCAAGCGGCAATCTGAGCGCTTTCTCAACCCCGGTGGGAACTCCCTCCGCCACTCAGTCCTACAGCCTTTCCGGCAGCAACCTTACAGAAGGCATCGGCATCAGCATCCCCGTAGGTTTCGAGATCTCCACCGATGGCGGCAGCAGCTACCATTCCGGAGCCTATAGCGTGGCCTCCAACTTCAACGGACAGGTTTTGGTACGTTTGACCGGAACGACAGCAGGATCCTACAGTGGAAATATTGTCCACAGCAGCGCCGGAGCCTCCAACGCTGATCTGGCCGTATCCGGAACGGTTGGCGCCGCGGGCAGCGGTTACTATGGCAGCATAAGCGGTTACGGAGAAACGCTGAAGGGACTGCTGCATTCCTTGGTGAAAGAAAAACACACCACCGAATTTGTCTATTACAACACCACCGACCAACTCAAATACACCGACGAAAAACCTCTGAACACAGACAACGTGATCCTTTTCTACACCGGCTGGACTTATGCGAAAACCGATTATCCCGGCTTTTGGGACAAAGAGCACACCTGGAGCAAGAGCCACGGCGATTTTGGCGAAACCGCCCCTGCCGGCACCGACTTGCACAATCTAAGGCCCTGCGACTCCTCGGTCAATTCCTCCAAAAGCAACAAAGACTTCGCGGAAGGCGGCTCTGAATACATCGATACCAGCCTGCCCGGAGGAGGTTCGCTGGGCTCAGGATGCTATACCACAACAGATACCTGGGAGCCGCGCGATGAGGACAAAGGCGACACCGCGCGCATCATCATGTACATGGCGGTGCGTTACGAAGGCGATGACACCGGGACCCCGGTCGATCTCGAGATAGTTGACCACGTCTATACCGACGCGGGCCAGAACCTGCCGCTTTACGGAAAACTGGCCACCCTGCTGCAGTGGCACGTTCAGGACCCTCCGGACACATGGGAAGACCGGCGCAACGACCGCATCGAGGAACGCCAGGGCAACCGCAACCCCTTCATCGACCGGCCTGACTTTGCCACCCGCATCTGGGCGCCCTGTCCCCTCTACGCCGACAATCTCTCCCAAAACAGCTTCACCGCCCACTGGAGCACGCCCATTGATGCCACCAGCTACTTTCTGCAAGTGGTCTCGGACACCCTGAGCCTGATCAATGTGAGCGGCTACGAAAACCTCGACGTGGATCTGGTTACCCAATATGATGTAACCGGGCTCGGCCCTGCCGGAACCTACTATTTCCGGCTGCGCTCCTTCTTTGAAGACGATTACTCCATGTATTCGCCCTTTCTTGCAGTGAATCACGAAGATCCCCTGCCCGTGGAACTGGCCGGCTTCACCGCCACCATCTCCGCGGACAACTATGTCAATCTGCTCTGGGTAACCCATTCCGAAACGGGAGTGCTGGGCTACTACGTGTTCCGCGGCTGTAATGACGATCCGGAAAACGCCGTTCTGGCCAGCCCGCTGATCGCGGCCACCAACACCTCCCAGCAACAGAGCTACATCTTCACCGACACCGGTCTGGACGCGGAAGGAACCTATTGGTACTGGCTGCAAAACGTCGATCTGGACGGCTCCAGCGCCTGGCACGGCCCGGTCTCGATAGCTTACAGCCAAGGCCAGGATTCCACTCCCACGATCCCTCTGGCCACCTCGCTCGACCCCATCTACCCCAATCCCTTCAATCCTCAGGCCAGCCTGCCTTTCAGCCTGGCCCGCGGCGGCCTGGTGAGCATCAATGTGTATGATCTGAGGGGAAGGTTGGTGAAGGTTTTTGACCTGGGCGAACTTGCTGCCGGCAGACATCAGATCCAGTGGGACGGAGCGGACTCCGGCGGTTCCCCCTGCCCCACGGGATTGTATTTCTTCAGAATGAGCACCCCCGAAGGAACTTTTTCCCGCAAAGCCATGCTGGTCAAGTAATCCGGCCAATACCTTTCCGGACGAGGCTTGCGGGAGTTTTGGAGGAGACCCGGGATTTATCCGGATCCGGACTGGCTCCCAATATCAATACGGTATCAATACGGAATCAATACGGATTTCATCCGCAATGATTCCGTATTGATACCGTATTGATATTGGGAGCGGAGCACGGAGGGCAAAAAATAGCTTTACAAAAATTTGGCCGTACATTTACTTGGTCCTTTGTGCTAACTGTGTGTTTTAGTTATGTAATCGGCAGTCCGCAAGCCGGGAACTCCGGCGGGGTTGCCGCAATAGATGAGATGATCAACCATAACACCAAAACAAAGGGAAAAAGGAGATGATCGTATGAACAGACGGATCGTCTTGCCAGTGCTCCTGGCAATTTTCGCCCTGGGAGTGTTCAGCGCCTTCGCGCAAACCTATGAATACTCCTTCAGCACCACAACCGGGACCTATGAGCCCATCACCGGAGGCCTGCTCCTCGGCACCGAGACCAGCGACGACCAACGTTTCGTTGATCCCGCCACTCCCGCCGGAGGAACCGTGCTCACCGGCCCGGGGCTGGACATAGGTTTCAACTTCACTTTCAACGGGGCCGTGTTCGACCGCCTGGCGATCAACAACAACGGCTGGATATCCTTGGGACAATCCGGCCTGACGCCATCGGTGAACATAGCCTCCACCTCAGGCTACACACCACTTTCCTCCACCACCGCCATCGATCCGCCGGTCCTCTACAACCGGATCGCCGGCATGGCCCGCGATCTGCAGGCCCAGGCGGGGGCCTCGCTGCGGCTGGAGACCATCGGCACGGCGCCAAACCGCGTCTGCGTGGTCCAGTTTGCCAACTACAAGAAATACGGAACCAGCGGAACCGGCGATCAGATCAACTTCCAGATCCGGCTCCACGAGACCAGCAACAACGTCCAGATCGTTTACGGACAGGTGGTTTCCAACGCCACCGCCGGCAACATGCAGGTGGGCCTCAGAGGCCCGGACGTGGCGGACTTCAACGCCCGCCAGGGTGACGGCGCCTGGGATAACACCACCGCCGCCACGGCCAACACCGAGTATGTGATCCTCAACGACGTGAACTATCCCGCCAACGGCCTCACTTTCAATTTCAACTTCCCGGTGGCCGATCAGCCTCCGAACCCCGCCAACCTGGTTTCCCCGGCTGACGGCGCCATCCTGGTGAGCCCCACGGCCACCCTGAATTGGATGAGCGGCGGCGGCCTGCCCAACGGCTACAGGTTCTTCCTTGGAACCGATCCCGCGGCCACCAACATCGTGAACAACCAGGACCTGGGCGCGGTGAACAGCTACGATCCGACCCCGGACCTGAACCTGGACACCACCTACTACTGGAAGGTGGTTCCCTACAATGGATTCGGTGACGCCAGCAACTGCCCCATCTGGAGCTTCACCACCCACGGCGATCCCGAGATCGACGTGCTGCCCTACACCCAGAACTGGGACCTGGTGACCGCTCCGGCGCTGCCCTTCGACTGGACCAACATCATCCAATCCACCTCCACCACCGCGTTCGTGGGCACCTACGCTTCCACCACCTACGCCCACAGCCAGCCCAACACCGCGCGCCTCTACAATCCTTCCGACGCGGATGCCACGCTGCTGCTGGTGGGGCCGCCTTTGGCCGCCACCCTGCCGGTCAACGCGGTCCGGGTGAAGTTCTGGGCCCGCTCCAGCGGAGCCAACTATCCGCTTTCGCTGGGTGTGCTCAGCGATCCCACGGACGCCAGCACCTACACCGAAGTGCACGCCCTCACCATGACCACCACCCTCACGGAATACATCTACGACATGACCACCTATGCCGGCACCGGCACTCACATCGCCTTCAAACACGGTTTGGGTGGAACCGGTCGCTCGCACTACATCGACGACATCAGCTTCGAGCAGATCGGCGCCGATGACCTGGGCTGCTACGCCCTCGTCGGCAGCACCACCCCTTCGGTTGGCGATGCCACCACCTACATCGCTGTGGTCCAAAACTGGGGCACGGCCGCGCAGGATACCTACACCGTGAAACTGTTCGACGGCGCTAACGTTGAACTGGCCACGACCCCCGGCGTAAATGTAGCCCCGGGCACGACCATCGACATTCCGCTGACCTGGACCCCCACCGTTCAAGGTGAGGTGCAGCTCTACGCCAAGGTATTCCTCACCGGCGACATCAACCCCGCCAACGACCAGAGCCCGAACCTGACCGTGAGTGTACAGCCGGCCGGCGCCACCATCGTCGGGATCGGCGACGGCACCAGCACCAACACCACCTCCGGCTCACCCACGCCATACGGTACCTATTACAAGAACTTCCACCAGCAGTACCTCTACACCGCGGCGGAAATTCTGGCAGCCGGCGGCGCTCCGGGACTGATCACCGCGCTCAGCTTCAACGTGGCGAACCCCAACAACTGCTCGCCGATGCCGAACTACACCATCAAGCTGAAGCACACCGACCAGGCCGTTCTCACCACCACCTTCGAGGTGGGCGACTACAGCCAGGTCTGGTTCCAAAACGATTTCGTACCCGTTGCCGGCTGGAACGTGCACACCCTCAGCACCCCCTTCTTCTGGAACGGCAACCAGAACCTGCTGGTGGACATCGTGACCACCCTGATCCCGGGCGCCTATACCCAGAACGCCTCGGTCTATTACACCCCCACCACCGGCACCAACACCTGCCTGCGCTATCAGAGCGACAGCGCAGACGCGGGTTCCTCCGCCACCGGCACCACCTCAGTGAACCGGGCGAACATCCGCATGAGCCTGAATGTGGTCGGAATGGCCGAGCTGGAAGGAAATGTGAGCTCCGCCGGCAACCCCGTCGCCGACGCGGCTGTTGTGATCGCCGGCACCACCCACGCCACAGTTACAGACGTCCTGGGCAACTACAACTTCCCCTATGTTGAGCCCGGCACCTATAACGTGACCGCCAGCAAGTTGGGCTTTGAAAGCCTTACCCTGCCGGTGACCCTGGTGGTGGATGAGACCACCACCCTGAACTTCGTGCTCACGCCCTCCTCCTCGGTGAACGTGACCGGATTCGTGGTCGGCAGCGACCAGCCCACAGTGGGACTGGCCGAAGCCACCGTATCCCTCACCGGGATCATGGATTATTCCGCCACCACCGACGCCACCGGGCATTTCACCATCCCGGGCGTCCTCTCCGGCAACACCTACAATTACGTGATAGTAAAGGAAGGTTACCAAAACCTGACCGGCTCCATCACCGTGGGCGCTACAGCCTACGACATGGGCACCCTGATCCTGCCTGAGATCGCCTTCCCGCCTTCCCAGGTGGTGGCCACCGAAAACATTGCCCAGACCCAGGTTGACCTGATCTGGCACAGCCCCGTGGCCGCGCCGCCCTACGACGACTTCGAAATGAACGACGGCGGCTGGGTTTCCAGCGGTTTTGGCGACTGGGAATGGGACGATGACTACGATGTGACCAATTACACCGATATTGACACTTATGCCGACACACCACCTCCCACCGCCTACAGCGGAACCGGCATGTGGGGCACGGTGCTTGAAGGCGGATACAGCAATTGCGCTGCCTGGTCCTATCTGAGAAAGACATTCAACCTCTCGGGGATCAGCAATCCCGTCCTCAGCCTGTGGCACTACATGGACGGCTACAACACCTGGGATTACGGCTTGATCACCGTCAACGGCACCACTGTCTGGGGCGCCAGCAGCGCGGCTGAATTCATTCCCTGGCAGGAACTCACCGTTGACCTCAGTGCCTATGGCAACCAGGCAAATGTGGAGATCGGCTTTGAATGGTATGCCACCTCCGTTGTTTCCTATGCCGGCTGGTACATCGACGACGTGTATGTGGGACCGCCTCAAACCAGGACTGAAACCTACGTCCAGGCAGTGGTTCCCAGCATCGCCACCGGCCTTTCCGAAACCGAAGGCACGGCTCTGAAAGCCAAGCGTTCGCAGTCATCCAGCGCCGTCCCCCAAAACCATGTCCGCAATGACCGCGTCCTCACCGGTTACAAGGTCTGGCGTTTGCTGGCAGCCAACGAAGGCAACGAGACGCTGTGGACCCCGCTGACCCCCACCGCCATCACCGACACCACCTTTGTGGACACCGCCTGGGCCCCGCTGCCCTCCGGAGTCTACAAGTTCGCCGTGAAGGCCGTTTACACCAATGACGTGCTCTCCGCCGCGGCCTTCTCCAACGAGATCCACAAAGGCATGATGGGCACCCTGAGCGGAACCGTGACCGAATTCGGCACCAACGTTCCCATCGCCGGGGCCACCATCACCGCCGGAGATTACAACGGAACCTCAGGCCCCGACGGCAGCTACGCCTTCCTGGCCTATCAGGGCACCTACGACGTGACCTGCGCCAAGCAGGGCTACCAGTCCTCCACCATCACCGGTGTGAACATCGTGGGCACCCAGACCACCACCCAGAACTTCGTGCTCACCGAGATCACCCTCCCGCCCGGAGGCGTGACCGCGGCTGTGGCCGGTCCTGCCGTGAACGTGACCTGGAGCGAGCCCGGCACCGCCGGAGGTGAATGGATCCAATACTCCACCGTGGATGCCAACAACAGCATCGGCCTCACCAGCGGCGGCGACTTCAGCGTGGCCATCCGCTTCCCGGCCACCGCGCTGCAAGACTACGCCGGCATGAGCCTCCAGGCCATCAAATTCTGGCCCGGCGATGCCGCCACCTACACCCTCAAGGCCTGGACCGGCGGAGACGCCACCGCCCCCGCGGTGGAAGCCGCCAGCCAGCCGGTCACGGTTGACACCTACGACGCCTGGATGACGGTGAACTTCAACAATCCCGTCGGCATCACCGGCAGCGAGGAACTCTGGTTTGGCTACAACGTGGTCCACACCAGCGGCCTTTATCCCGCCGGCTGCGATCCCGGCCCCGCCCTCGACGGCTTCGGCAACATGATCTACAACAGCGGCGCCTGGACCACCCTGCTGGCCCTGTCCGCCACTCTCAACTACAACTGGAGCATCCAGGGCTACGTGGGCTATTCCTATCCCGACGTCGCTCCCCTGCTCTCACCGGTGGTGGCCACCACCTCCGGCCATCCCGTCAATGCCGGCCTCTTCAGCCTCAAGACCGACAGCCCGCGCCCGGTTACCCATACCGTGCCCGGCAAGGCGCTCAGCGCCGGCAAGCCGGCCGATCCCGGCAACCGCGTCCTCAACGGCTACAAGGTCTGGCGTCTGCAGCAGGGCCAGGAAAGCAACGAAGCTTCCTGGATCACCCTGACCACCGATGCCATCACCGCCACTGCCTTCACGGACAACGGCTGGAACGACCTTCCGGACGGAACCTACAAGTGGGCCGTGAAGGCCGTTTACACCGGCAACGCGATGTCGGTGCCCGCCTTCTCCAACCCGCTGGACATGATCACCCAGATCGGCACCATCGCCGGTATCGTCCGCACCACCACCAACGCCCCCATCATGGGCGCCACGGTCACCTGCGGCACCGCCACCGCCACCACCAACGCCTCCGGCGCCTACAGCATGCAGGTGGAAGCCGGAACGCACGACGTGACGGCCTCGGCACCCGGCTACGCCCCCGGCACCCAGAGCGGAGTGATCGTTGTGGTGGGACAAACCACCACCGTGAACTTCCAGCTGGAGGAAAGCTCTGAACTGCTGGTGGATGGCTTCGAAAGCTACGACAACTTCGCCCTGGCCTTCGCGCCCTGGACCTTGGTGGACGTGGACATGAGCACCACCTACGGCATGACCGGGATCACCTGGCCAAACGCCTACGCGGCGATGGCCTACATGATCTTCGTGCCCAGCGCCACCACCCCCGCGGTCACCGACGCCGAACCCCACGGAGGCCTCAAACAGGCTGCCTGCTTCGCCAGCACCACGCCTCCCAACAACGACTGGCTGATCACCCCCGTGCTCAGCAACCCCGCCGAGATCAAGTTCTGGGCCCGCTCCTACACGGACGACTATGGCCTCGAGCGCTTCAAGGTGGGCGTGGGCACGGATACCAATCCCAACAACTTCACCATCATCAGCGGTACCAACTACATCTCCGCCCCGATCGACTGGACCGAGTACACCTACTCGCTGGCCGGCTATCCCGGCAACGTGTATGTGGGCATCCAGTGCCTCTCCAACGACGCCTTCATCTTCTTTGTGGATGACGTGCTCGTGATGGGCGGCACCGCGAATGAAGATCCGGGCGTGCCTGTGGTGGCCACCGAGCTGCACGGCAACTTCCCGAACCCCTTCAATCCGGAGACCACCATCCGCTACAGCGTGAAGGAAGCCACTCCCGTAACCATCGGGATCTACAACGTCAAGGGCCAGCTGGTGAAGACCCTCGTGAACGAAAGCAAGGCCAGCGGAAACCACTCCGCCACCTGGAACGGCCGCGACAACAACAACCTGCCTGTCTCCAGCGGCGTCTATTTCTACAAGATGTTCGCCGGAACCTACAGCAGCACCAAAAAGATGATCCTGATGAAGTAATTCGTCAGATCGATAAGATCCCAACCCCGGAACGGTCCCCCGCTCCGGGGTTTTTTTGATTGGCGCTGGTTTTCCGGGAAAACGCCGCTCAAGGAGAAATATCTGAGCATAATAACGCAGAATGGCAAACTTTATCATATTGGTCACAATAAATCGCTTGACTTTGCGCGAAGGGTTGATTTCCCTGCAACGGACGGCAGAGTCAGTTTCGCCAAACATTCGGTCCGTTGCCGCCGGAACCAAGGAGTAGAGATCATGTTAAGATCATTCTGGCTGGTTTTTTTGTGCCTCGCCGCGAGCCTCTGTTTCGCCTGGGAAGCTCCCGACAGCCTGCAGGTGAGAAATCTGACCGCGTTTACCAAACTTTGGGGCTACGCCAAGCATTTCTGTCCCGCGGATGAAGTTCAGGAAATCGATTGGGACCGCTTTTCGGTGTACGGCTCCGCCCAAGTGAGGAACGCCAAAGACCTCGAAGAGCTGCGGCAGATGCTCACGCAGTTGTTCAGTCCCATGGTTCCCGGCCTGGCGCTCTGGACCGACAGCAAGCCGGAACTCCCGGCGCTGCATCCGCTGCCTGGAATGATGAGCGCGTTCTGGCAATATGAGGGCTACAACAACGTTCAGGGACCTTCCATCTACAGATCGGTGCGGACCAACCGCCCTCACAGGATCATCAAGGATCCTGACAATCCTTACTCTTGGGGCAGCCTGCAACCGCAGGTGGCGCTGAACAGCGCGACGGATGCCAGGATCCGGGTATCCTTCCGCTTCCGCCAGGCGGTGGCGGACACTCTGCCCGTGCTTTTCTATCTGGGATGCGGGGACATCAGCGAGGGAGATTCTCTGCGCGGAGCGGACTGGAGCGACCGCAGCTACGAACTGGATATCCTCGGGAACACGGATGCCAGGTTGTGGCTGGCTTTCAGCACCGAGGGCTGCCTATGGCTGGAACATCTGCGCCTGGAAAGCTGGAGGGATGAGGACTGGCGGGAGATCTTCTTCAGCGATTTCACGCGTGACGAGGCCGGAGCCATGCCGGCGGGATTCAGTGTGAACCTCGCCTATGAAAACGGTGGCATAGGCCAGAACATGGACGTGCTGGTGGAGGAAGTGGAGGGCCAAAAGCTGCTGGCGATCCGCAGATCAGTATCGGAGGGGGCCTTCACGCTTGGCTGCATCGACCGGATCTTCCCGGAGGAACCTGCTCCCGGCGAAAGGCTGGAAAAGGACCTGGCGCCGGGGCTGCGCTGCAGTTTTCCGCTGATCCTCTCCTGCGATCAGCATCACACTTATCCCATGCCGGATCCAGAAGGACTGGAGGCATTGAAAGGGAAATACGCCGGGGTGGACCTGAAGGACCGGGCCGATCCCGGGACCTGGCTGGCTGGGATCATCCGCTACTGGAACGAACTCAACTTCTTCTACCCCTACTTCGAGTACCATCTCTGCGATTGGAACAAAGAACTTGAGCGCTGCCTGGCCCGGGTGCTGCGCTGCCGGGATTTCGCGGAATATAAGCTGGCCTTGCGGCTGCTGATGTCCCAAACCCGGGATGGACACGCCTACCTGGTCGACGCGGAAGACAGCCGCAAAATGCCAGGCTTCGGAGTTTGGCCACTGCACGGCAACTGGGTGGTGGACAAGGTTTTGGACGAAGATCTGGACATTCCGCTGGGCTCACGGGTCACCCACCTGAACGGAGAGGATTTCAGCCGGCTGATGCGGTCAAACCGACCCCATTACACCCTCTCCAATCCGGCCACCACCGATCTGAGGCTGTTCGGTAACTATCTTAGAAGCTACCGCGATTCCCTGGCCACCTTCGGCTTTGTGACCCCCGCCGGTGAAACGATCGAGCGGGCCACACCTTTGAGCTCTGCCGGCATGCTGCAGTATTTTGTGCCGGAAGAAAAGTTTGTGCAGTATCCGGACAGCATCCTCTACGTGAACACCAATGCCATCACGGAAGATGAGTTGCAGGAAAGGATGCCTGAATTGCTGCAGGCTAAGGGCCTCATCCTGGACCTGCGCCTCTACCCCGGGATCCAGCTGGGCTTGCTCACGCAGCTGCTCACGCAGCGGGATTCATTATACAATTGCCTGATAAAGAGATACATCCGTCCGGGGGAAGAACTGCCCCGCCTGGGGGAAGGCGTGCCCACCTGGGGTTTGGAGCCCGCGGAACCGCATATCGGGGCCAGGGTCGTGGCCCTAAGCAGCCGTAACAGCCAAAGTTACTGCGAGATGTACCTGGCCGTGCTGAAACACAACCACCTGGCCACCCTTGTGGGACAGCCCACCGCCGGAGCTAACGGCAACGTGATCTACTCAGAATTGCCCGGCGATCTGGAAGTGATCTGGACAGGCATGCTGGTGCGCCAGGGCGACGGAGGCAGGTTCAGCGGCGTGGGGATAGTCCCGGATGTGTTTGTGGAAAAGACTTTGGACGACATCATGGCCGGGCGGGATCCGGAACTGGAGCAAGCGCTGGAGTTGCTGCGGAGGGATCTGAACTGACCGGAACGCTCTGAAAGCTTCAGTATCCAGCATGTATTGGCGGTCAGATCACCGGTTGCCAATGCGTTTGCCTCTGCGAATCACCAGCCGGTTTGGCGTAACCCTGCATGCCTTTTCCCAAGAGGTTTACGCTTGTCTCCAACTTGGTTGCGCTAATTCCGGCGAAAAAGTGCTTGACGTTTCCCGGCTCTCGTCAGTTAATGGCTTTTATTGCCAAAATGTTGTAATTAATGTGACCCAAGGATGACAGACATGAAAAGAACGCTTTTACTGACAGGGCTTTTGGCCCTTTGCGGGCTGGCCTTCGGGCTGAGCCTGAACCTGGATGTTGACCCTGCCGCGTGGACCGGATCCACCCGTGGTGTTGAGACCGCGCCCATGCTGGAACCCGGCGTGCCGGCGCTGAACTATCTGCCGGTGCGGGTGCTGCTGCCCTTCGGCGAAAAAGTGCTGAACGTTAGTGTGAGCCTGGCCGAACCACAGCTGCAAAGCGAAAAGGCCGAGCCCGGTTTCGTTCACGCGCAGCAGAAGACCTCGCAACCCCAGCCCGACACCACCCAGCCGGACCCCGCGATCTGGAACGCAGATAAAGCCTGGCCCAGCGAGGATTTCAGCTATCTGGGCACCCAATCCATGCGCGGCTATCAGATCGCCGTGATCAACATCTACCCTTACAAATACAATCCCGTGAAGAAACAGGTCCTGGCCAGTTCCCAGGTCCAGATCGAGATCGAGACCACCTTTGACGCAGCCAAGGCACGCTCCGCGGCCAACTTTTTCGCCCCCGCCCGGGGCAGCGCCGATCTGCAGGAGTTTGTCCTGAATCCCGAGGCCGCGGGCAGCTATCAAAGTTCCTACAGCTACCGCGACCACGCTCCCCAGAGCCGGTTGATCGACCTCAGCGTGCCCAAAAAGATGATCATCATCACCAGCGCCGCCAGCGCCGCGAACTTCGCCAACTACATCCAGTGGCGCGACGCCCAGAGCGTGAGCACCGGCCTGTTCAGCACCGCGGACATCTACGCCGCCTATCCCGGAGAGGACAACGCGGAGAAGCTGCGCAACTTCATCAGCGATGCCTACCAAACCTGGTCCACCACCGCCACGCCTTTGGAATACGTGATCCTGGGCGGTGACGATGAGATCGTGCCCGAACGCGGCTGCTACGGCCAGGTTGGCAACACGGTGGACGCCAGAATGCCCACCGACATCTATTTCAGCAATCTGGATGGAACCTGGAACGCCGACGGAGACAACATCTGGGGCGAAACTACAGACAACGTCGACATGCTGCCGGAAGTGCACATCGGACGTTTTCCGGCCGAAACGGCGGAGGAATTTGCCAACATCATCCGCAAGACCCAATACTACGTTAACTACAACACTTTCAGCAACAACATCGCCGTGATGTTCGGCGAAAACCTGAACAACAACCCCCTCACCTGGGGCGGTGATTACAAGGACGACGTGGCCAACCATATCCCGGAAAGTTATTTCCTGCGCACCATGTACCAGCGCGATGGCACCTACAGCGATCAGGGCGTCTGGCATGCCATCAACCAGGGCGCTCACGTGATGAACCACATGGGCCACGCCAACGAGACCTTTTTACTGGGGCAGGGCAACAACACCATTGAACAGCTGGAGAACACGGAATATGGATTCCTCTACACCCAGGGTTGCTATCCCGCCGCTTTTGACCAGCGCACCAGCGGCGACGGCGAATCCATCGCCGAGCATATGTCCACCACAGACGGCGGGGTTTTCGCCTTCATCGGCAACACGCGCTACGGCTGGTACGCCCCGGGCAGCATCAACGGCGCTTCGCAGTTCTATGACCGCGAGTATTTCATCGGCCTCTATGAAACCCTGAACACCCGCTTCGGCCAGGCGCTCAGCTATTCCCGTCTGCAGAACCTGAACGCCGCGCTCAGCAACGACGTGATGCGCTGGTGCTATTACGAGGTGGTGCTGTTCGGCGATCCCTCCATCGAGCTCAAATATCCCGATCCCTCCCTGCCGCTGCTTACTTTGGAGGACTACAGCATCTCCGACATCGAAGGCGACGGCGACGGCAGCATCAACCCCGGCGAGATCCTGCGCATCCACCCCGTGATCCGCAACCATCAGGACTGGGCGACAGCCTACAACGTGAGCGTGACCCTGCAAAACGCTCCGGCAGGAGTGGAGTTGCTGAACGGCACCCAGACCATCCCGCAGATCCTGCCCGGACAGACCAGCCCAGACCATTTTTTCATCCGCGTACAGCTTGACCCCGACATCAGCTACGGCATCTACCAGATGCAGCTGGCGCTGGATTCGGTGCATCCGGCCACCAATCTCAGCACCGGCCAGCGCAAATTTGACATCAGCTTCGAGATCACCATGGTGGACAACCGCTACCCCTGGGATTGCCAGATCCAAACCAAATCCGCGCCCATGGTGCACGATTTCAACCGCGACGGCAGCCCCGACATCATGTATCTGGACGTGCAGGGCCGGGCCTATTACATCAACAACTTGGGCGACGATTTCGGCGGCTGGTTCACCCCGCCGCAACAGGAGATCATGCGCAGCGCCGCCATGGGCGACATCACCGGCGACGGCGCTTCCGAAATCGTTTACACCAGCCGCGCAGGACGCGTTCTGGCCTCCACTTTGGCCGGCGTTCCGGTCTTTGATTACGACGCCGGCAGCCAGCTGCTGTTCAGCCCGGTGATCGCCACCCTCGACGCTTCCGGCACGGACAAGGTGCTGGCGCACGCCCTCAACGGCGATCTGCATGCCATCAACCCCGACGGCAGCCCAGTGGCGGGATTTCCCGTGAACCTCGGTTCCGCCTACTTCACAGAGATAGCGGCGGCAGACCTCGATGGCGACTGCGTGATGGAGATCATCGCCGGCACCACCGATGGCAACCTGCACGTTCTGGACGGCACGGGCTCTCCCAAACCAGGATTTCCCGTGGCCACCAACGGCTCCATCACTGGCGCGCCGACCGTTCTGGACAACGGCAGGATCGCGCTGGGAACAAACACCCGGCTGCTTCTGGTTGCGCCCACCGGAGAGATCCTGGTGAGCAAGGGGATCCCGGCCGCGATGGCTTCCAGCCCTGTGTTGGCGGACCTCAACGGTGACGAGGAACTGGAGATCGTTTTTGTGACCATCAGCGGGATCCTCTGCGCGGTGGACCAGAACGGCGACTACCTGAGCGGATTTCCCCTGAACGTTGGCGCTGTCTGCAACACCCCGCCCCTGATCGCGAACCTGGATGACGATCCCGCCCCGGAGATCCTCGTCTCCAGCAACATCAACTCCGTCTATGCCTACAACCCCGACGGATCCAGCCTGGACGGCTTCCCCTTCATCACTTCCTTCAACGGCACCACCCCCGGCACCATCTGCGATCTGGACAACGACGGCATGCTAAAGCTGGTGAGCGGTTACTCCACCGGAGTGCTGGTGATGAATCTACGCCGCGCCGCCGGAGGCTGCCTGCCCTGGGCCACCTACCGCGGTTCCCTCAAACGCCAGGGCAGCCACGCCGCGGCCTGCTATCTGCCGAATTCCGACCCCGCGGTGCCTGCTTTAACGAACAAGCTGGCGCAAAACTATCCCAATCCCTTCAATCCCAGCACCACCATCAGTTTCCAGATCGCGCAGGAAAGCGAAGCCCGCCTGGCCGTGTTCAACCTCAAGGGCCAGCTGGTGCGCGAACTCAGCTCCGGCCAGCTTGCCAAAGGCGATCACAGCGTGCTTTGGGACGGACGCGACGCCAGCGGCAACGCCGTGGCCAGCGGTTTGTATTTCTATCGCCTGCAAACCCGCGCAGCCTCACTCACCCGGCGCATGCTGCTGCTAAAATGAAAAAGACTTGATGCCAAAACAACGATAAACAGAATACGAATAAAAAATAAATAAACACAAGGAGACCCAAAATGCCCAAAGTACTGATCGCCACGGAAAAACCCTTCGCCGCCGAAGCCGTGCAAAAGATCAAGGCCGAGTTGGACGCCGCCGGTTATCCCCACGTTTGGCTGGAAAACTACACCGATCCCCAAGACCTCCACACTGCCGCGACTGCTGCCGAAGCCCTCATCATTCGCAGCGACAAGGTGGACGAAGCCGTTTTCGCGGCCGCCCCTCAGCTCAAGATCGTGGTGCGCGCCGGCGCCGGATACGACAATATCGACCTCGCCGCCGCCACCGCCCACAACGTTGTGGCCATGAACACCCCCGGCCAGAATTCCAACGCCGTGGCCGAACTGGCCCTGGCCATGATGATCTTTATGGCGCGGGGCAAATTTAACGGCAAAAGCGGAAGTGAACTGGCCGGTAAAAAGCTGGTGCTCTACGGTTTCGGCTTCGTCGCCCGCTACCTGGCCAAGATGGCCAAAGGCGTCGGCATGGAAGTTTTCGCCTACGATCCCTACCTCAGCTCCGAGATCATGACCAAGGAAGGCGTGACCGCCCTGCACAAGGTGGAGGACATCTTCAGCACCGGCGACTTCATCTCCCTGCACATTCCCGCCACCGCCGAGACCAAGAAATCCATCAACTGGGACCTGCTTTCCCTGATGAAGGACCACTGCATCCTGGTGAACACCGCGCGCAAAGAAGTGATCGACGAGGATGCCCTGCTGAAGGCCTTTGAAGAGAAAAAGAAATTCCGCTACGTGAGCGACGTCGAGCCCGAATGCTCCGCCCAGCTGGCCGAACTTTATGCCGACCGCAGTTACTGGACCCCCAAGAAAATGGGCGCCCAGACCGGAGAGGCCAACGTCAACGCCGGCGTGGCCGCCGCCAAACAGATCATCGCCTTCTTTGAAAAAGGTGACAAGACCTACAAGGTGAATTAATTACGCCCCCGTACCCCGGTTCGTGGCGCAAACAATAACCCCCGGTTTTTGGCCGGGGGTTTTTGCTGGGGATCAGCTGCTTCCGGGTGAATCCAGCCCGTCTGGAATTGACCATTTGTACACACCAACCGGCAAATAGTACGGACTATTTGTCGGTTATTACCGTAAAAAAGTCTTGACGGCGGGAGCCGGATTGCTTTGATGGTTTTGAGGTCAAGATGAACTACATTGAACGTGAACTCGAACGACAGATTGTATCCAGGTTGGACAGCGGGAAAGCCCTGTTTATCCTGGGCGCCAGACAGGTCGGGAAAACAACACTACTGAAGAGGCTTATGGAACTTGTGGGAATCCCCAAATCGCTCTATTATGATTTGGAGATCCCCGCGAATCTGGAATTGTTTTCCGGAACTCATGAGAGAGTTGTGAACCGGTTGAGATTCGACCGCGGAGCACAAAGCGGTAAAACCTACGTGTTCATTGACGAGATCCAGTATCTGAGTGATTTTTCCAGGACGGTCAAGATCCTGGTGGATCACTACGGAGATGAGTTCAAGCTGGTGATGACCGGCTCTTCCTCTCTGCTCATCAAACACCAGTTCTCAGAATCCCTGGCCGGCCGCAAAGAGGTTATGGTATTGCGTTCACTAAGTTTTGCCGAATTCTGCCGTTTCAAGGGCGAAGAGAGGATCGCGGGCCAACTGGTCTCGGATTTAAACGAGGGAAACCATCCTTTGTTAACCCTGACTGCCAGGATGGAGGGGTTGCTGGAAGAATACGCCATTTTCGGAGGTTTTCCCGAAATTGTGCTCCTGAATGGACAGAAGGCCAAGATAGAGCTTCTCAATGACATAGTGACCTCCTATATTCTCAAAGACATAAAGCATATCTTGCGCGTCGAAAAACTGCAGGAACTGAATCGTCTGATCAAGACCCTGGCCCTCAACATCGGCAAAGAGATCAACATCAGCGAACTGAGCAGAAACATTGGCCTGCACCGGGAAACTGTTCAGAAATATCTGGTTACTCTGGAGGAGTCATTCATCGTTAGCACCATCCGGCCGTTTTATTCCAGCCTGGATAAAGAACTGCGCAAAATGCCCAAGGTCTATCTGCAGGACACCGGTATCAGAAATCTGCTAACGAATGATTTCAGTCCTCTAGACGAGCGCCGTGACAGGGGCGAATTGGTGGAGAACGTGTTTTTCCAAAGTCTGCTGCGCAAACAGGAACCCACCACCCGCATCGGTTACTGGAAGACCAAACAGGGTTCCGAAGTGGATTTCGTGTTCACCGAGGGTGACAAGATCTTTGCCTATGAGGTCAAGTACGGATCAGACAGGTCAAATCATTTCTCCACTTTTCTCAAAGCCTACCCCCGGGCAAGATGTATCACTGTGCGGTATAAATATAAATATAAACAGGGCGAGCTGCCTTTGTGGCATCAGATTTAGCCAAACAATAACCCCCGGTTTTTGGCCGGGGGTTTTTAATGCGGATGACAGCGCCGTTTAGGCTTCGGCGCTGATGGGGACCACGGAGACAAACTTGCGGTTGCTGGCTCCGCGGGTCTCAAACTTCACATGGCCTTCGATGAGGCTGAACAGGGTGAAATCCCTGCCCATGCCAACGTTGGCGCCGGGATGGAACTTGGTGCCTTTCTGGCGCACGATGATGTTTCCGGCCACCACGTATTCGCTGCCGTACTTCTTCACGCCGCGGTATTTGGGATTGCTGTCCCGTCCGTTGCGGCTGCTTCCGACTCCTTTCTTATGTGCCATTTCTCATCTCCTCAGATCCGGATCCCGGTGACTTTAATTTCGGTGTATTTCTCACGGTAACCTTTTTTAACCCGGTAACCTTTCCTGCGCTTGGCATGGTAGATCACCTTCTTTTTGCCTTTACCGTGGTCGATAACTTCGGCAAGTACTGCTGCGCCTTCTACTACGGGCTGGCCGACCATGATCTCGTCCTCATTGCGGACAAGCAACACCCGGTCAAATTCCAGGCTTTGGCCCGGCTCCGCCGTATTCAGCAGGGGAACGCGCAGGATGGCGTTGGCTTCAGCCCTGAACTGAAATCCTTTGATATCAACGATGGCGTACATCTTGACTCCTTGTTTTTGTATGGAAGGTCATAGTTTTTCGCGGCCTGATATCCGTCAAGGGGAAATTTGCCCTCCGCTTATTCCCCAATCTTTCAGCTCACCCGTGCCTCCCGCCTGATCCCCGCATTTAGTGCGGCCATCAGGCGGGAGGCGCCGCGCGGGCGGAAGTGCGGGGAAAAGGCAGGCAGCGCTGTTCATGCCCCAAAGTGCTGTTATCATCAGGTCCACAGCCTCAGCCCCGGCAGCGGCGCCGGCTTTTGCTTGAAGATTGGAACGTTTTATGCAATTCTTGCACATTAGCAGAAATTCTTACAAGCAACACAGGGAGAAAGAATGCGTAAAGCGATGTTTCTGTTGGTATTGGCCTTGGGGATCGGAGCCCTGACGGCGCAGTTGGGCCCCCTGCAGATGGTGGGGGAGGGTCATTTTGCCGGCGAGGCCGGAGTGTATTCCGAGCCAGGGCTGCTGGCCCTGGCCTATTTCGCCAACCCCAGCACTGATCCCTCCGCTACTGGCTGGATCGTGTATAAAACCAGCACCGACGGCGGCGGCATCTGGACCTCGGTAAACGTTGCCCAGGCCACGAACTGCCTCACCCGGCCCACTTTGTATTACTCCCAGGCTGAGATCATCATCACCTACACCAGCGGCACGGACCGGCTGCTGGCCAGGTCCGTGGATGGCGGCGTGACCTGGCAGACCGCGGCGGACGACCCCAACTTCAACACCGGGCGCACTTTTGAGAGCAGTCCCATCACGGAACGGAGGGACGGCCAACTGAAGACCATCGATCTGCTGCTGCCCTATCCCGAGCACGCGCAGGCCACTTTCCAGCATCCGGACGATCCGGAGGAGATGCAGGTGCCGCAATTGTTCACTGGCATCGAGTCTTCCCCCAACAGCACCAATGTCTATTATTACGGCCTGGATAACATCGATGGCATCGTCCGCGTCAATTCCGACCTCTGGATCAAGCAGGCCGGAGGCGGCGACAACAACGGCTGGCCCACTTTCCACGCCCCGGTGATCATCGGCGGCGAGGTTCATCCGTATAACGGAGCCTACGATGAAAGCCAGGTCTTTCAGGGCGGACTGATCGAACACGCGCCGCCGCTGGAAATAGCATACGCCGGAAACGTTAACGGCAGTTTGGTCGGCCCGTCCTATTATGATCCCAACAACATCATGTACGTGGAAGTGGACGGCAGCAGTTACACCGCCTGGCTGGGACAGGTGCAGGACCCCCATATTGAGTCTTCAGATGTGTATTCCACCTATCCTCCGGCAGACCCCAACAACTTTCTCTACACTAACACTTATGCTGTCTGCGACACCCTTTGGACCTTCTATAACAGCGGTTCCTGCCTCAACAGCACTAAATTTGTGAACGCCAAGCTCTGGATCAAGGGCACCTTCGGCTCCCACCAAACCTGGGCGGCGGCGGACACCATCTTCATCCTGGACGACATCCTGCTGGCCAACACCCCGGCGGGGACAAGCCCGGCGGCCAATCTGACCGATTCCGTGAACCTGATCTCGGAAAAAAGCATCGTGCTCAAATACGGTTACCGCAACCCGGTGGATTCCCTGCGTTACCATGGGCTCTGCGCGCCGGACCAGGAACCCCACCAGATCTATGCCAACCTATTCGCGATGGGCAGAAGCACAGACGGCAACCCGCGCCGCGACGGGGTTTTCACCTTCGAATACCAGCATCCGCATCCTTCCGTGCCGGCGGTGTGGATCAACAACACCCTGTATGACAACATAGACCTGCATCGCTACCGCTATCCCCAAACCGACGACTATCCCTGGGCTTGCACCATTCCGGGCTTGCCAAACCCCAAGATCGACCTGCCCTGGTACAATCCCCTCTGGCCGGAACGCATGCCCTATCTGGAACGGGGCACCATTCAGCTCTGGGGCGGGGTGTATCAGCAGCGCCGCGGCTTCCTGCACCGTTCCTATTATGACACCGAATGGCCCAGCAACAATATCTGGGATATCGACCAGGACTTCTGCGGAGGCTCGAGTAACCCCAATGTGGTTCAACACCAGGACCCCGTTTTTGGACTTCCACTTCTCAATGTCAACTATCCCGGCGCCAGCGGAACCGGCGTGGGTTACAAAAAGCAGTATCACCACGATCCCCGCCGCAAGCTGAGCGACGCGCCCCTGGCCGGCGACAGCGACCTGCACAGCATGTGGAAACTGGGACTGGCCCTGGGCACCATCAACGCTCCGGCCGGCGAACGCTATTTCCTGAAGCCCCAGCTGCGGGCCACCCGAGCCAAGGGCTTCAACAGGCTGGGTGACCAAGCCCTCTACAGCGTGAACGACCTGCTGCTCTTCGCCGTGGGCGACAGCGTGTCCGACTGGTCCGCCTCCACCCAGGGGCAGGGCCTGATCCGCAGCCTGGACCTGGATTCCGACGGCTCCGCGTTTTTGTTGCAGGACTCAACGGGACCGGGCACGCGCCAGCTTAAGGTCAGGGTCCTGGAGGCGGGCAGCGGCGATTTGGACTATGAGCTTGTCTATCAGGCGGATACGGGCCTCAACGCCACCACCGTAATGTCCGCCGGACGCAGGATCTTTGCCCTGCACGAAGCCGGCAGCCTCAAGCTTTACCAGATCTACGCCGGGGCCGCGGTCTTGCTGGCCTCCTGGCCTCTGAACCTCAGCGACCCCGGCCAGTATGACCTGGCCAAATCCACGCTGGTCCTCGCACCGGCCAACGCTGAGATGTTGGATATCTATTTATGGCTGCGCGCCGCCGGAACCGACCCGAACCAGTCCGGCAAGGTATTCCACGCCAGAACCATCCTGACGGTTCCCAACAGCGATCCCGGCCTGCCGCCGGTGATCCAGCCCCGCCTGACAGCCTGGCCCAATCCTGCCTTCGGCAGCGTCAACATCAAGCTGGAATCCGCTTCCGGCAGCCAGCCCAGCTTGGAGGTTTACAACCTTCGCGGCCAGAAGGTCCGCGTGCTGCAAGCGGAAAAAGCGGCCTCCGGCAGCGGCTTCGAGTGCGTTTGGGATGGCCTGGACGACAGCGGCCAGCCTGCCGCCCGGGGGATCTATTTCCTGCGGGCTGCACTGCCTGGCCAAAATGTCCCCGTGAAGAGGATTTGCCTTTTCTGATCAATGACTTAAGCTTTCTTAAGGAGGCGAAATTGAGAAAGATGGTGCTCGCGACGGCCCTGCTGCTGGTTATCAGCGCTTTGGCCGCCAACGTTGTGATTCCCCGGGCGGTGGAGCGGGTCTGGTTCGACGATTCGGACAATTTCTGGGTGCGCTTCGGCCCCGAAGCCGACGCTTGGGAGATAGGCAGCCTCAGCTTCATAAACTCTTCCGGCACTTACACTTTCCCCTCCGGCTACACCCTGCCGCCGGAACTTCCGTTCGAGCTGAACTTCAGCCAGGTCATTCCCGGCTTCAGCATCAACCGTGCGGAAGACTTTTTCAGAGCGGATACGGACCCTTCCGGCTATGATTTTCTTGACGAAATCGTTAGCTGGGGACCCCAGACCGACACTAGCGTGGACATCCATCCGCTCACGGCGGGCCAGTCCGTGGTGCAGTATAGTGTTGCTTACCAGATCTACATGGGGGAATGGGAATCGGCGCACGTCTGGGCCAAAGACAACGGCACGGATTATGTGAATCCCTATTTTCCCGCCACGCTCTGCACCCTGAGCGTCCAGGTGTACCAGATTGCCGGCGGACCGGCACCCTGGGTGCCCATCCACCTGAACTACGGCACTGAGCCTGACACGGTCTGGCCGGACGCGCAAACCAACTCCCTCGGCTGGTGGCAGAAGCAGTTTTTCTACGCCCAGCGCACCCGTGTCATCATCACTGACCCCATCGACGGACACTGGGTGTACAACCAAATACACTTTCCCGAGCCCGGCGAACATATCCACATAGATGCCACTGTCTGGTACAGTGGTGTTTCGCCCGAGGACCAGGTAACGGGAACTTTGCAGCTCAGCCCCTCCATTTTGGGAACGGCCTCCGGCCACACCCTGCACCTGGAATACAGATCGGATAAGCCACTGTTCGATACCGCGCGGCTGGGCCTCTACGATCTGCGGGGCAGATGGCTGGCCGGCAAGGATATGCCCAGAGAGGGATACACGGACTGGGATCTGCCGGAGCTCGCCAACGGCGTTTACTTCATCCGGCTCAGCGGTGCCGGGGCCAATTTGGTGGGGGGCCGAATCACCGTGATAAAGTGAGGTTTAGCATGAAAAAATCCATAATGACCTGCGCGATTCTGCTGTTGGCGCTGAGCGCCTCAGCCAATCCCGTCACCCCCAGAAGCCTGGCCCGGCTTTGGTTTGATTCCGGCGACCTCTATCTCCAGTTCGCCCAAGATTACATGGGCCCAGGCTATCTGGACCGCATTCCGGAACTTACCTTTGTCAATTCAGCCGGGACCTGGCAATTCCCCGACACTTTCGTTCCACCCACCTCCCTGCCCTGCACGGTGAACATCTCCGAGGCCATTCCCGGTTTCAGCTTTGATCCGCAAAACGATCAGCTGATTCTGCAGGACAGCCTTTCGTGGGCTCCACACTGGCAGGAATCGATCAGCTGGGGGCCGGGCGACACTGTGGCCCTGCATCCCCTGCTGGCCGGCCAATCCGCAGTGCAGGTGATGGTGGGTACCTACGAAGGCGAGGTTGCCGGCTGGGCCAAGGACATAGGCACCGAGGGCGGGTTTAACCCTGTTCACGGCTACACCCTCAGCGTCCACACGCAAAACCAGTACGGAGTGCCGGTGTCTGGAGTTCCTGTCTATGTAAGCTTTATCAACTATATTTCCACCTATTACACTCCATTTTCCACCGATGCCGATGGAAACTGGCAATCCAACTTTTACTCCGTGCCCACCTGGGTGCGGGTCCTGGACCCGCTCACCCAGGACCCGGTGCTGGATACCAGGTTCTACCCCGAACCGGAGGAAACCGTTGCGCTCTCCGCCGTGATCACCAGCGTGGACGCCAACGATCCGGTCCAGCCCTCAGCCAGCCAGGTTCTGCGGATCAGCCCCTCCGTGCTCAACTCCGCCACGGGCAACACCGTTTCCCTCAAATACGGCCAGGATGATACCTTCGCCGGAGCTGCCGAACTCCGCCTCTTCGATCTGCGCGGCCGCGTTTTGGCCACATCTGGGATGCCGGCCGGCGGTGAGACTCAGTGGCGTTTGCCGGATCTGCCCAGCGGGATCTATTTCATCGCTCTGGAGCAGGGCTCGCGCCAGTTGGGACGGGGCCGCATCACCGTCATTAGATGAGCCCCAAAGCCTTTCTGTTGCTGCTTTTGCTGCTGCCGGGGCTGCTGCTGGCCCAGCCGCAGTTCGCCTTTGAGGGCGAGGTGTTGGATCTCTCTTTGGAGAGGATCTCCGCGGAACATGACACCCTGCTCTGGACGGTGTCCGGCCGGTTTTTCCTCTCCAACCTCCATCATGAAGCCCTCAGCCGCCTGATCTGGTTTCCCGTGCCCGCCTCCGACAGCGTCGGGGTCGCTGAGGACGTCTTGGTATCGCTCATCGAACCGGCCGACAGCATGGAGGTGGAGCTGCTCTACCAAAACCCGCGCGGCTTCGGTTTCCGGCTGGATCTGCCCGCGCGCAGTTTCGCTGAGCTGAAGATCGGCTACCGGCAAAGGATCAGCGGTTCCGAAGCGCGCTACGTGCTGCTCACCGCCAACGCCTGGGGCCGTCCGCTGCCCTCTTCGGAGATTTATCTGGCACTTGGACAGGGACTTAAGCTCACCGATCTGCCCTACCCGGAGCCGGTCGTTGACCTTGGGGCTTTAGCTTCAAACTACCGCTGGACCTTTCTGAACTTCGTGCCGGACAAGGACTTTGTGCTCCGCTTCCAGCGCCAGCGCTGATTCCCTGGCAAATCCAGCTTTGCCTTCTCCCATCCACATCCCAACCACTTCCCGCTCACTTCCCAAGGCTTCATTGGGAACTTAGGGGGAGGCGGACAAGGGGTGAACAGGCCGAACCTCAGGGCGGAACACCCTCCATCCCCTCTGTTCGCGCGGGCTGAGCGGATTTATCACACGCTCTTTACGCTGGCTATATACCTAGTGGGTAACAAAACGGAGGGGAGGCAAGGTTTTTGGCGCAAGCTCAATTTAAGAGGGTAAAGCCCGGAGGGCGGACTTGACTGGCAAGTCCCTTCTGGGGCAACACATTGCTGACCTCCGGTTTCCCACCTCGTGCCTCTAAAAGAAACAAGTTTCTGCGGAACTTCGCAAACGGGGACGTTTGCGACTCCAACTCAAGGCTGAACTCAGGAAATTAACTACTTGACCAGCGCCATTTTGCGGCTGCTGCTGGTTCCTCCCGCGCTGAGGCGATAGAGATAGACTCCGCTGGCCACCGGGGCGCCGTTCGCGTCCGTGCCTTCCCAATCCAGGCTGTGCGTTCCGGTTCCCAGTTCCTTGTCCAGCAGGGTGGTCACCAATCTGCCTCTGAGGTCATAAACATCCAGCCGGGCCGGGCCGGCTTTGAGCAGCTCGAAACTGATGCTGGTGCTGGGATTGAAGGGATTGGGCCAATTCTGGGCCAGAATGGCCGGAGCGGGGGTCTGGCCGGGATCGTCCGCGTCCCAGCCATAGCCGATCTGCAGTTCCATGAACATCACCCGGCCACCGTCTGGGTTGGGATGGTAGGGCGGATTCAAAGCATTGGCGCCCCAGGTGAAATCATCGTAGAACATCAAGCCCAGTTTTCCCACTTTACCCCCGTTGCTGTAGCCCGTGAACAGCATCTGGTCAGAGGGATAGACCCACATCGGCTTGATTCCTGCCAGTTCGGGGATTTCCACGTTGTTGAGCACGATCGGGTCGTGCCACCAGCTGCCGCCATAATCCGAATAGGCGATATAGACGTCCGTGGCGTGTTGCCAAACTTCATAACCCGGAGCTTGGTACACGCACCAGTCAACGGCGCGTTTGGAATCCTGCCAGACCACGGCCATCTGGCCCTGGGGGTTGGCGCGGGTGACCTTGATGTTGTTGTAGTGGAACATCATGGCGCCGTCGTGCGCGGTCTGGTCCCAGTGGGGGAAGGGCCAATCCTTGAACATGAGAGGGTAGTATTCTCCGGAATCCGGATCGTAGACGAATTCGTCCACCACGCCGAAAGGATGTTCCATATCCCAGGGAGTGAAACAGGCGTTGTAAGTATCTGCATAGTTCTGTTGGGGCCAGATGTCAACGATCTCGAGATAGCCCCCAACCGGGCGGTAAACAGCTTCCTTCACGTATTGGAGAAACGGGTAGAATCCACCATCAGAATTGGCCAGGCCCCAAAGCCCCACGATGTGCAGCCTGCCGACTCTGTCCAGGGCGGCGTTCAGATGGCCGGAGTTCATCAGTTTCCAGTGCAGTTCGTCATCCGCGTAGGGAAGGCCCTGGTCGTCGGTGAAATAGTCGCCGGGATTCCAGCTGGGCATTTCACTGCTGAAGCTGTGGCGCGTCCAGTCGCCCTGCCCGAAGTTGCCGCCGACGAAGATGTCGATATCATTCTCAACCGAGTCGCTGTCGTGATAGCCGGCCAGGATGACGTTGCCGGCGGGGTCCGCCTCCAGGGTCAGGTGGGTCCTGCGCGGCTCGGGGTCCTGCGCCCAGGCGTTGAGCTCCGGAACGCTGTTGTACTGCCAGCTGAGGGGGGTCCCGAGTTCGATGTCATCGCCGTTAAAATCCGCCATGGCCAGATAGACATTGCAGCTCTGCCGGCCCAGCAGATAGAGCCTGCGCTTGTTCGCCACCGGGGAGGGCCCGATGGCCAAGCTGGGCGAGAGGAAAACGTTGTCCGTGGTCACCGTCCCGTCCGGAGCGGTGATGGTGATGGGATTGTCGATCACGATCTGGTGATAGTTGAACAATCCGGCAATGCCGGCTATGAAGGCATCGGAGGTCAGCACAATCTCGGCTTCCGGGTCCGCGTCCTTATTCTGGGTCCAGGCGTAAAAAGGCTTGCCTGAAACGGGATCCACCGCGATCGCGGGCCAGCCTTGCACACCGGCGCTATAAGGACCGATCTGGTTGGTGTTGATCATATTTCCCGCTGGGTCCAGATAGCCATAATAGGTCCTGCGGTCGCTGGCGGGCGCGGTTCTGCCCTGCCAGGTGAGGAAATAGCCGCCGCCGGCGCTGGAGGGGATGAGGTTCAGGGGCAGGTTGTTGTAGCTGCCGATCATGTAGTCGTAATAGCTGTTCATGAGCGCGGTGGGCATTTTGCTAAAGTTCCAGGCAGGAGTGGTCTTCTGCTCCGGGGCGGCTTTTTCTGGCGCCGGCATCGGCTTGGCCGCGCGCGAAAGTGCTTCGGGAAGGGCCTCCGGCACGTCTGGTCCGGCCGCATCGGCCCCCAGGCTAACAACCGCCAGCCCCAGGCAGGCCAGCGCCAAAACAAAGCTCTTGCTCATCTTTCCAGCTCCTTTACTCTTTTACCCCCCCCCATGCAAAGTTTTGTAGTTTCATATCTTTGTCAAGCGTTTATTTACATCTCATCTGGATCGAGAAGGTAACCCGGCTTGAAAGGGAGTTTTATATCTTCACACCCAGCTTCAGGAAGAAGTTGATGCCCGGCCCCGGATAGCCGAATTCTGTCTCATAGTAGGTGTCGAGGATGTTTTCCAGGCCCAGCCGCACCGAGAAGCGCCTGAATTCCCGGGACAAGGCCAGATCGTGCAGCCAATAGGGATCCAGGGTGTGGTAAACTTCTGAGGCGTCCTGGCTGAAGCGGCTGCCGGCGTAGGTGCTGGATTGGCGCAGCTGCAGCTCCCAGGGGAGTGACCACTGCTGATGCAGGGAAGCCTGGTCGCGTGGAGTTTCCGTAAGCCGGTAAGGCTCTTCCGCCCGCCAGAAGAGGATGGCGCAGCCCAGTTCGCTTTGCCACCAGGGCAGGGGATTGAAAAGCAACTGGTATTCCGCGCCCCAGGAACTGAGCTGATGGACGTTCTGGTATTGTTCCCCCACCCGGTCGATGAGGTCGCGCACAGCGTTGTAAAAAACGCCCAGCCGATTGTTCAGCAACACCTTTCCCAAGCGCAGATCCTGCCTGTGTTCCAGCTCGAATTTATGCGCGTGTTGGGGACGCAAATCCGGATTGCCGTTTTCTGCGGAGAAGAGCTGGCGCATGGTGGGAAAAGAGCTGTTCCGGCCCCAGGCCAGGGAGCTCACGCTCTGCGCGGACCAGTTGAAGGACAGGCTCGCGGATGGCTCGGCCTGGAGGCTGAGCGCGTGGTTCTGGTCGCTGTGATGGCTGGAAAGGCCCAGCCCGGCTGATAATCCGAGCAGGCCATGGGGACGGAATTTCCACATTGCGAAGGCGTTGTAGATGTTCAGCCAGTGCGGGGTCCAGTCAGGATAATTGCCGTTGTCCTTTCTGGTGCTGTGCATGGATTCGGCCCTCAGCCCCAGGTCCAGTGTCTGGCCCCCCAGGTCCCACTGCAGGCGGGGATTGAACCCAAGCGTAAAGTAGCGCATCTCGCTGTCCGTTGTCAGCTGTTGCTGGGCCAGGTCGTTGAACTGCTGATACCTGTCCTGCCCACCGTCATAATACAGGTGGGATGAGAGTTTGAAAAACTCGTTCAGCACCTCTTCATATTCCAGGGTGGCCCAGTGATGCATCCAATCCAGGTAGCGCCGCACATCCAGGGCGTAGATCGAAGAGGGGATCAGCTTTTCGGGCACATAGCTCAGGCCCGCGGAAAAGCCGGTTTGGCGAAAATCGGTGGGACTGAAGCCCAGCCGGGCCTGAACGTCATACTGGGTTTTGCCGCTGTGGTTGCGCACGAAACCGTTCTCGAAAGGGGTGGGAATGAAATCCCGCGGCAGCACGATTCCCGCGTTGTGTTCCCGCGCCAGGCTGAGGCGATAGCTGAAATCCTGGAAACCGCGGGCGGAGGAAAGGGTGAAGCGGTTGTTGTTGTTGCGTTTGGCCAGCGCTTCCAGCGTCAGCCAGCTGGAGTTGTCGGGGTCCCTGGTTACGATGTTCACCACCCCGCCCAGGGTGCCGGGCCCGAATACAGCCGAGCCTGGCCCTTTCACGATCTGGATCTCGCCAATGTCCTCCACGGCCATCTGGTGCAGGTCCACGTTGCCGAAATAACCACCGTTCAGAGGCCTTCCATCCACCATCACGCGCACTTCGTTTTTGCGGAAGCCCCGCAGCCGCAGATTGCTTTCGTCGCGCGAGCCACTGGTGTTGGTGAGCCCGGTTTGCCCCTGCAGTGCTTCATGGAGGTTCAGCGGGGCCGAGGAACGTTGGGCGGGGTCCAGCAGCTGCACCGCCCCGATCGCGTCTCCGGGTTTTCCGGCCACAACCCTCACCGTGCCAAGGTAATAGACCCTCTGGCCGAGGGTATCGGCGGGGGCTGTTGCCGGCTTGATCTCCGCCCGGGCCGAACAGGCCAGGCAGAGCAGCGACAGCCCCAGTAAAAACCGGCGCAAGGTTCTAACGGGTGGGCATCACCGTGCTGGTGTAGCCGCTCAGGTCCGTGGGAATGTTGAAGACCAGGTCCGCCCCGGCCTGCGGGGTCAGTTCGAAGGTGTGGTTTTGGGCGGTGGCGCTGCCGTAAACTTCCATCCGGGCGAGTTTTTTGAATTTTTTCACGCTGCCGGGCAGGTCGTCGTTGAAAGTGGGAAAAGTGGTGACCTCGGATCCCAGGAAGTAATAGCCGTCCGCGATCAGTTCCGGAGGATAGGTTTTGCTGTAGCCGTCGGCGGCGAACAGCGCCAGCGAATCGTAGGCCGCGATGCCCTGCAGCAGGTCGCTCAGCTTGATGGCGGTTTCCTGCCCGCCGTCCCAGTTTGCCACCTGATGGGTGGGCAGGGCCCCCAGTTCAGCCGTTTTGCTGCCGCTCACGCCGGTGCTGATGTCCACCTTCCGGTAAAGCCTGAACAGGCCCGCGTCGCGCACCTTGAAGGCTCCGGGCAGGCTGGCGCTGGGGAACCAGGTGCGGTGATCGTCGCTGGGAACGAAATATCCGCCGGCAAAGGTTTCCCAGGGCAGGTCATACCCGGCGTTGTCGCTGTCGCGGGGACTGTAACCATCCACTCCGCTCACGATCTCGTAGGCGAACAGAGTCCGGAATTCTTCATCCGGCTCGGCTTCCGGGTCAACCGCGACCCGCACGCTGTCTGCGGGGATGAACTGGTCCAGGCTGTAGCCCAGCACATCCTCGCCGGTGGGCGGATCGTCCTCGCTGCAGGCCGCGAGGCCAAAAAGCAGCGCCAATAACAATGTCAAGTAGGTCAGCTTCTTCATTTTTCCTCCTTAAAGCTGCTCAAGAGGGGAGACGCTTTTCCGCTCTCCCGCCTTTCCAAAAGGGAGGCAGGGCCGTTTCCAGCCATACCCTGTCGGTGTTTGCTCTTGCCTGAACAGGTTTAGACACAAACACTCGGCGTGGTTTCCAAGAACTCGCCGGCCCCTTTTTCGTCAAGCTGATTTCGGAGTTTCCCCTGCCGGCCCCCAATATCAATACGGTATCAATACGGAATCAATACGGATTTCATCCGTAATGATTCCGTATTGATACCGTATTGATATTGGGGGCGAAAGGGGGTCAGGCCTGCTTTTTAGCCAGAAAGTGGGAAGCGGTGAAGAGGATGGCGCAAAGAAGGGGGATGCCGAAGAAAACGGTCAAAGCCATCCAGTCCCGTTCATACAGCCCGAAGAAGAGGGCCATGGCCACGCCCAGGGCCAGGGCGTACCAGCGTTCAAATTCCACCTGGTCCTGTTTCAGCGCCATCACGCGGGCCAGGGCCTCATAGCAGTAGGCCAGGTCCCAATCCGTGGGCTGGATCTCGTCTTGGAGGCGCAGAATATTGTTGGCGTGGTAAAGCGCGGCTTCCGGATGTTCCAGCAGGGTATAGACGTGGCAGATCATCCATTCCCCGCGCAGGATGTTGATGGGCTGGCCGATCTGGCGCCAGTGCCAAAGCGAGGCGTGGGCCTGGTTGATGAGGGTGTTTTCCTCCTCCGGGCTGCGGTCCTGCTTCATCAGGAGGTCCCAGCTCTGGTTGAAGAGGTCTGCGGCAAGCTGTTGATGAATGTCTTTCATGCTGAGCTCCTTGGTGTCGGCGTTTTGGGCTACGAGGCCCCCGATCAGAAGCAGGGCCATGCCCAGGACGATCGCTATATGTTTGCTCATGGTTTGTACTCCCGGGAACCAAGCTGAGCTTCAGCCTCAAAAAGGGCAATGAAAAAAAACCGGCGGAAGTGGTTTCCGCCGGCCATGTCCTTATCTGGTGAGGTGTTTATCCCTCGGTGAGTTTTTTGTACTGGAGGTATCTTTCCTTGAAGAAATCCCCGACCTCGGTCTGGAATCTATCGGAGCGCTCGGGGAAGATATCGTGCAGCGCGGCGTAGCGGCGTTCGCCCTTGAGAAATTCCTGCACCGGCAGGGTGGGTTCCTTGCTGTCGAGGGTGAGGGGATGCTTGCCGCTGGCCACGTTGAGCGGATTGTAGCGGTAGAGCAGCCAGTAACCGGTGTCCACGGCCAGTTTCTGGCGTTTCTGGCTCATCGACATGTCGATGCCGTGATTGATGCAGGGGGCATAGGCAATGATGATCGAAGGGCCGGGATAGGCTTCGGCCTCGAGGATGGCGTTCAGGGCCTGGGCTTTGTTCGCGCCCATGGCGATGGCGGCCACATAGACGTAGCCGTAGCTCATCATCATCATGCCGAGGTCTTTTTTGTTGGTGTTCTTGCCGGCCTCGGCGAAGCGGGCAATAGAGCCCAGGGGCGTGGATTTTGAGGCCTGGCCGCCGGTGTTGGAATAGACCTCGGTGTCCAGAACGAAGATGTTCACGTTCTGGTTCGAGGCCATCACATGATCGAGCCCGCCGTAGCCGATGTCGTAGGCCCAGCCGTCACCACCGATCGCCCACACGGAGCGTTCCACAAGGTAGTCCTGCAGTTCGGAGACCTGTTTCAGCATGGGTTTGCAGCCTTCGCAAGCCTTGTCCAGCGCGGCCGGCAGCAGGGCTTTGATCTTGTCCGCGTTGCCCTTGGCAGCGGCGTCCACGTCCGCCCAGTGTTCCAGGGCGTAGCCGAAAGCCTCTTTCAGGGCGGGATCGATGGCTTTTTCACGCAGCTGTTCCAGATAGTGGCGCAGCAGCTTGCGGTGGGAATTCACGGCCAGGCGCATGCCAAAGCCGTATTCGGCGTTGTCCTCAAAGAGGCTGTTCGCCCAAGCGGGGCCTTTTCCATCCTTGTTTTTGGCATAGGGGATGGTGGGGAAGGTGCCGCCCCAGATGGAGGAGCAGCCGGTGGCGTTGGCAATGATCATGCGGTCGCCGAAAAGCTGGGTGAGCAGCTTGATGTAGGGGGTTTCGCCGCAGCCCGCGCAGGCGCCGGAGAATTCCAGCAGGGGTTGTTTGAACTGCGAGCCCTTGACGTTGGTTTCCTTGAAGGTGGCCAGCACGTCGGAGGGCAGGGCGTCGAAATATTCATAGTTGGCCTGTTCGCCGGCGGCGCGTTCGTCCTCGATGGGGCGCATTTCCAAAGCGGCTTTGGGGCATTCGTTCACGCAGACGCGGCAGCTCTGGCAGTCGTCGATATAGATCTGAACCTTGTACTGGTAGCCTTCGGCGCCGGTGGCCTTGAGGGTTTTGAAGCTGGCCGGAGCGCCGGCGAGATCTTCATCCTTGGCCAGTTTGGCGCGGATGGCGGCGTGGGGGCACACGAAGGAACACTGGTTGCACTGGATGCAGTTTTCAGCTATCCAATGCGGCACGGCGGGGGCGACGCGGCGTTTTTCCAGTTTGGCGGTGCCGCTGGGCACATAGCCATCGATGGGCATCTGGGAAACCTTGATCTGGTCGCCCTCTTCGCGCATGATGGGTTCGATCACGCCAGTGGTGAAGGCGTCCGAGCCGTCCGGGACCAGTTTTTTCTGCGGAGTGCACTGGTCCGGAATGGTGGCGGGGATCTCCACTTCCTTGAGGGCTTCGTTCACGTGGTCGATGGCGTTGAGGTTCATCTGCACCACTTCCTCGCCCTTGCGGCCGTAGGTCTTTTTCACGGATTCCTTGATCAGCTGGATGGCCTCGCCGCGCTCCAGGATGCCGGAGATGAGGAAAAAGGCCGTCTGCATCACGGTGTTCACGCGTCCGCCAAGTCCCACCGCTTCGGCGATCTTGAGGCCGTCGATGTTGTAGAACTTGATCTTGCGGTCGATGATGGTCTGCTGCATTTCACAGGTGAGGTGGTTGAAGGCTTCGTCGCGGTCCCAATTTGAATTGAGGAGGAAAACGCCGTTTTCCTTGATGCCGCCCAGGAGGTCGAACCGGCCGATGAAAGCCTGGTTGTGGCAGGCCACAAAGTCTTCCTTGGTTACGAAGTACTGGCTCTGGATGGGCTGTTTGCCGAAGCGGAGATGGCTGCGGGTGATGCCGCCGCTCTTTTTGGAATCATACTGGAAATAGCCCTGCACATAGAGGTCGGTGTGGTCGCCGATGATCTTGATGCTGTTCTTGTTGGCGCCCACGGTGCCGTCGGAGCCAAGGCCCCAGAACTTGCAGTTGATGGTTCCCTCGGGGCTGGGGTCGATGTATTCGTCCAGCGGCAGGCTGAGCTTCGTCACGTCGTCCTCGATGCCCACCGTGAAGCCGTGGAAGCCTTTGGCCATCAGATGTTTATAGACGGCCAGAACCATCGTGGGGGTGAAATCCTTGCTGGAAAGGCCGTAGCGGCCGCCGATGATGAAGAGGCCGGGGCGGTCCTTGAGGGCGGAAACCACGTCCAGATAGAGCGGTTCACCGATCGAGCCGGGTTCCTTGGTGCGGTCGAGCACGGCCACGTTCTTCACGCTGGCCGGCAGAACGCTGAGAAAATGCTCCACGCTGAAGGGACGGTACACGCGGACCTTGACCAGGCCCAGCTTCATGCCGCGCTTCGCGTTCAGATGGTTGATGGTCTCTTCGATAGCTTCGCAGCCGCTGCCCATGGCCACGATCACGTGTTCAGCCTCGGGATGGCCGACGTAGTCGAAAAGTTTGTAGGCGCGGCCGATCTTCGCGGCCACTTCTTCCATGGTGGCGGCGATGGTGGCGGGGGCATCCATATACTGCTGGTTGGTGGTTTCCCGGCCTTGGAAATAAACGTCCGGGGCCTGCTGGCCGACCTTCACCCGGGGATTCTCAGGGTTCAGCGCGCGCAGGCGGAAAGCTTCCACCAGAGCGGGATCGTTGAGCTCGGCCATGGTCTCGTAATCGATCACATCGACCTTTTGCAGTTCGTGAGAGGTGCGGAAGCCGTCGAAGAAGACCAGGAAGGGGATGGAGGTCTTCATCGTGGCCAACTGCGCCACCACACCGAGGTCCATCACTTCCTGCACGCTGTTGGCGGCGATCAGCGCCCAGCCTGTGTTGCGGGCACTCATCACGTCCGAATGGTCACCAAAAATGGAGAGGGACTGCGCGGCGAGGGAACGCGCGGTGACGTAGAATACTGTGGGCAGCATTTCGCCGGCTATTTTGTGCATGTTCGGCAGCATCAGCATCAGGCCCTGGGAGGCGGTGAACGTGGTGGTGACGGCACCGGCGGAAAGCGCTCCGTGCACCGCTCCGGCGGCACCGGCTTCGGATTGAAGTTCGACCACGTCGACCGTGGTGCCGTTGATGTTTTTGCGGCCGTCCGCGGCCCAGGCGTCGGCAAGCTCACCCATCGTGGAAGACGGGGTGATCGGGTAGATGGCAGCCACTTCGGCGAACGCGTAGGCCACGTGCGCCGCGGCGGTGTTGCCGTCCATGGTGGCTTTGATATTCTTGGCCATGGATAATACTCCTTATCTATCTGTTTTTATATTTAATTAGCTGTGTATGAACCCTAGTTTTCGGAGGCAGGTTTGTGTCAATCTATTTCACTTGGGAGGCTTGGTCGCGGTGGCGCCGAGGCACGGAGTTTTTGAGTTTTAGCGTGGCGCAGCAGCAGAGTTTTTTATTGTTCGCAGAAGCCCTGCGGTGTTGACATTGAAGGAACGGCGTATTCGGCGTTGGGTGGGAAACCCCGGAGTGACAGGCAACAGATTATCATCATCCCCGGCTCAATCCGTTAATCCGTGCAATCCGTTAATCCGTATTGAATTACGAATACTCAGTTCCTGAGTTTTCGGGATCACGGTCTTGATACGGACTCTTGCCTTACCGTTGCTCGATTTCCGGCAGCATGATCACGCTGAGCTTGTTCACATCGGTGTTCAGATAGGTTTTGGCAGCGGCGAGGACACGTTCGCGGCTCAGGCTTTCGTAGTAGCCGGGAAGTTCCAGCCAATCTCCCAGGGGACGGTTCAGCCAGACGCTGGAGTGCAGTTGCCCCAGCCAGAAGCGGTTGGAGCGGATATCTTCCTGGTATTGCTGCTTCATGGTTTCGCGGGCGGCTGTGATGTACTTTTCCTCCAGCCGGCCGGCCTTGAGGCTGTCCAGAGTGGCGAAGATGGCGGTGTTAAGCTCGTCCACCCGCGCCGGCGAGCAACCCATGAAAGTGCCCAGAACGCTGTAGGGACGTGGAAATTCGGAGGCCATGGTGAAAGCTTGTATGAAGTACACGCCGCTGAGGTCCTCGCGGATGTTCTCGCGCAGTTTTTCGTTCAGCACATACTCCAGGCCGCTCAGATCCACTTGGTTTTGCAGGCTGTATGCGTATTCCCCGTTGGTAAAATGTGCCACAAAAGCGCGGTCGCTGGAGCCTTTGCGGAAGCGGATCTCGTGGATGCCGTCGCGCGGATCCAGGCCTGGATCGACCGGAGTGTCCTGACGCCTGAGCACGGGCAGGTTGCCCAGATAGGCCTGGCAATACTGTTTTAGCTGTTCTTCGTCGAAAGCACCCACGATGATGAAGCTGAAGTCCGAAAAATCGGCAAAGCGGTCACGGAACACGGCTTCCAGATCGGCCAGTTCCACCGCGTCGAGGTCCGCGTCGGCCAGATCTGTCTGATAAGGATGGTTGGCGTAAAGTTCCTTGTACATCCTGCTCATAAAGACATTCATCGGGTCCAGGTTGCGGTTTTGGTAGTATGTTTTCATCCGCTGCACGTGGGAGGCGAAATCCTGCTCATCGAAGCGCGGGGCGGTGGCGTACTGGTAAAGCAGCTGGAACATCAGTTCCATGTCCTGCGGCGAGCAGGAGGCGTTCACGCTTTCGCTGTAATTGCTCACGCCCAGGCTGGCATTCGCCACTTTGCCGGCGGTGGCTTTGCGCAGCGAGATGGAGTCAAAGTTGCCGAAGCCAGATTCCTCGATGTAGCCGGATAGCAGTTGGGAAGCGGGAAGCGCGTCCGCGGGATAGCGCGTGTAGCCGCCGGGGCTGACGGCACGCAACAGCACCTGGTCGTTCTTGAAATCCGTTTTCTTGGCGTAAACTTTCACCCCGTTGGCCAGGGTCCAGATCTTGGTTTGGGTTGCGGTGTCGGTCTCTTCACTCACGATAGCGGCGAGTGATGGAAAGTCTTTCATGATCGGCTCGTTCACGGTTTTATCTTCGTAAGGAGCGATCTCCAGGCTGTTCACACCGCGGGCGATCTCCAGCAGGCGTTCCTGCGTGGGATAGGCCAATTCCTCTTTCTGGGGGCCGCTCAGGCCAATGAACATGTTCTTGTCCTGGATCAGCTCCGCCACCATGGCGTTCACCTCGTCCAGGGATACCAGGTCGATCAGCTCCTGGGTGAGCAGCTGCCGGAATTCCGCGCTGGTAAAGACGTTCTGGTTCGAAAGGGCGTCCACGATCCCCCAGGCGATGTCGCCGGATTCACGGGTGCCTTGCTCCGCCACCTGACGCTCGGCATCGCGCAGGACGTCGATCTTGGCGCGTTCGAACTCGCTGGGCATAAAGCCAAAGCGCTGCACCCGTTCCGCTTCGGTGAGAATGGTGCTCAAAGCCTCTTCAGACTTGCCCTGGGTGTACATCGCGAACATCATGGAAGCGGACATCGTGCGCAACAGCGGATATTCCGTGGCGGCGGCAAAGGAATAGGGCGGATTGGGTTTTTTGCTGTTTTCCTCCAGACGGTGGTTGAGCATGGTATAGAACAGCGTGCCTTTCAGGTTGTTGTAATATTCGCCGAAATTGTTGACCCGCTGGACGTCCTTTTTCCACATCACCTGCAGCATGTTGCTCGGATATTCGGGATCGGTGGTCACGATGGCCTGGGGCGCGAGGTTGGCGGGAACGCTGAAATCCTCTCTGGGGCGGGGATCGACCCGGGCCGGGATGGCACCAAAGTATTGTTTCACCAGATCCAGCATGGCGTCAGGCTCAAAATCGCCCACGATCACCACGCTTTGGAGGTCTGGACGGTACCAGTCACGGTAAAAACGTTTGATGGTGTCATGCCCGAAGCCGCTGATCACCTCGTAAGTGCCGATGGGAGAGCGTTCCGCGTAGCGCGAACCGGCCAGAAACACGGCGTTCTGGGCATCCCGGACGCGTGAGCCGGCATCCTGCCCGAGCCGCCATTCCTCGATGATCACACCGCGCTCGCGTTCGATCTCGGAAGCCTCGAAACTAAGCTGGTGGGCCATGTCCGAAAGGATCAGCAGGCCCTGGTTCAGCTTGGCGCTGTCGTCGGTGGGGATCTTCAGTTGATAAACTGTGTAGTCGTAGCTGGTCATGGCGTTGAGGCCGTTGTAATAGCCCATGCCGATGGAGGAAAGGTAGTTCACCACCTCACTTTTGGCAAAGTTTTTGGTGCCGTTGAAGGCCATGTGTTCCGTGAAATGTGCCAGTCCGCGCTGATCCTCGTCCTCGTTCACGGAGCCCACATCCACGTAGAGCCGCAGTTCAGCGAGGTTGGCGGGTTTGGGGTTGCGCATGATGTAGTACGAGAGTCCATTGTCAAGTTGGCCGGACAGCACGGCGGGGTCCTGCTGCAGGGGGATCTGCATCAGTTCAGCGGGCTGAGCGGCAAGCCCGGCCAGCAGAGCCGTCAGGATGATGGTTGCGTAAAGCTTTGCGGTGATTTTCATGGTTCGGATGTGTCCTTTATTCTGGATCGCTGAGGGTGATCAGGAACTGCTGGTCCACCTGCAGGATGTTGGTGGGGTCTCCGTAGGTGTAGGTGGTGCCATCCACCATGCGCACGGTGGCATAATAGTAGAAGTTGTTGCTGTTGGTGGCATATTCCACAGGCAGATAGGCGAATCTTCCGGAATCTATGGCCCCCAGGTCGTGGGAGGCGACCACGCCCACGAAATTGTGTTTGTAGAGGGTGGCCTGGGCCACAGCCTGGCTGCTGTTGTTCACCACTTTGAAGCTGGCCCGGTTGGGGTTGATGTAGGCTGTCAGGGTCTCACCGGCGCGGATCTCCACCCGGGTGGTGTCGGTGAAGGTCTCGTTTTCCTCGTCGTAGATCTGGTAGGTTTCGCCCACCAGGCGCACTGGCACTTCCACCCTCACGTCCGGGTTGAGGATGTGCTGGTTGCCGGTTGCCACGGCGAAAATGTGTTCCGCGCCGGCCGGGATGGCCAGTTCATCCTCTTCGCCCAGGGTAACATAGACCGGATATGAGGTCTGGTTGAGCACGCGGAAACTGCCGCCTGATTCACAGGCGGTGAGGAACAGGATCGCCAGCAGCGGCAAGAGCAGCAGATAAGCTCGCTTCATGATAACACCTCTTTGTCGTTAAAGTCGTTGCCAGTCCATATCATCAGGCTGGTTTAAAAACCTTTTCCGGCCCAGCTTTTACCCCGCTGTCCTGATGTCAAGGATTATCTTGGCCCTCGCGCCGGAGGCCGAAACGGCCCTGAATCCGTTCAGGGTGCCGCTCGCGCTGCCGAGACCCAGGTTTTGCTTGACATTCCTGGCCGGAAGATCCGCTTTGGCGCGGGGATCGATGCCCGCCAGCAAGCGTTTCCCTGCTGTCCATGATGTTTGAAACCCAACGCGGCGGGAAAAGGAGCGCCTGATGACAAATGACTCCAGCAACCGGCTCTATGCCGATCTGGCCTGGCTCTGGCCACTCTGGGGAGATCCGGCCACAGAATACGCCGCCTATTGCGAATTCATGGTGAAAGGCCTGCGCCGCCACGCCCGGAGGGAATTGAAAACCCTGCTGAACGCCGGTTGCGGCGGCGGCAAGAACCTCTTCACCCTGCGCAAACACTTCCAGGTGACCGGGCTGGACCTCAGCGAACAGATGCTGGCCCTGGCGGCGGAGCTCAATCCCTGCTGCGAACTGCTCCGGGGCGATCTGCGCGATTATGGGCTGGACCGCGAGTTTGACGCCGTCTTCCTCGACGACGCCATCTCCTATCTGCTCACCGAGGATGACTTGGAACGCTCTTTCCGCCAGGCTTTCAAACATTTGGCCCCGGGCGGGGTGCTGGCCTTTAGCATCGACGCCACCTCCGAGAATTTCCAAAACCGGCGCACCCAGGTCTTCCAATCCATCCCCTCAGAGAAATATCCGGACACCGAAGTCACCTATATCACAAACGATTACCTGCAGGCTGACGGCAGCGTGTCCAACACCTTCATCTACCTGATCCGCCGGAACGGAGAACTGCGGATCGAGACCGACCAGCACGTCTGCGGCCTGTTTCCACTTGAAACCTGGCGGTACTTGCTGGAGCGAACAGGTTTTCAAATCGCGCGGGATGATTACGAAGAAAACGGAGACCAATACCCCAGCTTTTTCTGCCTGAAACCCTGACCGGCTCTAAATATCAATACGGTATCAATACGGAATCAATACGGATTTCATCCGTAATGATTCCGTATTGATACCGTATTGATATTGGGAGCGACCCGGGATTTGGCTGTCATTTGACGATGACGAACTTGCCCACTTTGATCCTGTTGTCGGCCTTGTTTTGCACGGAGAAGAGATAGACGCCGGGGGCAATGATCTGGTTGTGGCGGGAAAGCAGGTCCCAGGCGTGGATGCCGCTGGCGGAAAGGCCGTGTTCGGTGGCTTTGGAGACCGAGATCACGTCTTCCTGACAGGCTCCGTCGTGATCGATCTCGCGCACGAGGTCGCCAGCCAGGGTATAAACGCGGATCACGCAGCGCGCGGGCAGGTTCACGAACCACATCCTGCGGCTTTTGTCGCCGTTGGGGTCGTTGGGCCTGCGGCCGTCGAAGGCGCAGCTGCCCAGATAGGGATTGGGAACCACGTAGATGTTTTCCATGTCCTCGCGGGCCAGGGCGCCGGGAAAGAAGACCAGCATGTTGGCGTCGGGATCGCGTCCGGTTTCCAGAAAATTGAGCTCGTGCACGGGAATGCCGCGATCGAAGGCAGTTACGGCCACGTAGCATTCCCTGCCCTTGGGCGGGTGCGGGATCGAAGCGTGGTAATACCTGCGGGACAAGCGTTTCTGCCTTAAAAGTGACAAGGCCGAATCATCCCCGCCTGAGCCCGGGATGGAGTTTTGGCCACCGTGCCCGGGCAGGGGGATGAGTTTTGTATCCAGGAGGGCGTCGTAGATCTCGGCGCGCATCTGGGGATGCTTGAACAACCGGGCCTGCAGGGCCAGGACCAGATCCGCCGGCGCGCCGGGATAAAGAAGGGCGATGCGCCGGGCCTCCAGTTCCAGTTCCCGGCTCCATTCCACCTCCGGCGCGTAGATGGGCCAGCCGTAAAACAGATCGTCCGGATTGGTCGCGTAGGCGTAGTTTTCGTCCAGGCAGGTGTAGAGGCCGTAAGCGTCCGAATCCTGCCAGGCATTGGGGTTGGGCAGGCCTTTGTCCACGCCGAGATAGCCGCCGTAATCCACGAAGAGCGAGTCCGCGCCGGGGCAGCTGCTGTTCACCGCGTAATCTGAAAGGTCGCGCGGGGTTTCGGCCTTGTCCCAGCGTTCAACAAGCACCCAGTCTTCCTGCGAGCCGCTGCCGCTGCGGCTCCAGAGGCCGTAGCCCTGGAAATCGTGGCGCAGCCTGAAAGCGGTGTAGGGATTCACCCTGGCCTCGGGGTTGAAGACGAAGGTGGGATCGTTCAGCCGGGGCTGAAACTCCTCGGGAAAGCCGCTCCAGTCCACCCAGAGGGGATCGCTGTCCAGGCCGGGCCGGAAATTCGGACCGGAGGGGTCCTGCCAGCCGATGTCATCACTGCCCACGGTCATGGGATCGTAGCTGAATTCGCCGCGGTTATCCCAGTAAAGGTCGATGCTGTTGCCGTTGTCCGCCAGTTCGGCAAAGAGTTTGGGGATGGCCGGCGGTTCGGGTGGGCTGTAGTGGGGAAAAGTGTCCGGAAGCACCACCGTAACAAGGGTTTGGGCGCGTCCGTAGATCTCCATGGCCCAGCGCGCCGTGCGTTTCAGTTCCTCCATCGTCTCGCCGGGAAACAGCGCCACCACGATCTTCATGGTCTTGCCCGGAGCCAGGTCCCAGCGTTTGTGGTAAACGCCCCCTTCGATCTCGTTGAAGTCCGAGCTGCCGGGTTGCGCGCCGTAAAAAGCAAAGAGGAAGCGGGTGTCCGTGGGGGTGGGCTGCACGAATTCCATCTGCTCCAGCGCTTCCGGGCGCAGGGGCTGGAAGTTCGTGGGATTGGGATTGCGGCCCGTGAGCAGCCAGTATTTTTCGTTGGCGGTGAGCCGGGGGGCATAGTTGAAGGAAAGGGGATCGGCGTCGTGCGGTCCGTTCACGCCGCTCCAATACCAGCAGTGAAAGCGGAGCAGATCGGGGTCCGGAGTGCAAACCCGGGCGCCCATGATGCCGCAGGTGAGTCCGCCATCGAAATCGGCGTCGCGCGTGAAGGCAAATTCGTAGCCCACACCCTTCACATAGCCGGAAATGTCGTCGCTGGCCTTTTCCCCGCCCATCACCTGCGGCCCGCAGTCCGAATCCACGTAGATGCCCATACAGCAGTCGAACAGCGTGTCCCGGGTGGCGAGGTTCATGTTGGTGATGTCAAACTCGATGTAAACCAAGTTCTTGATGTAGTCGTAGCTCCACTGGTAGGACATCTGCCGCACCCGGATATTCAGGGGATAATGCCGGTTTTGGCCGCGGCTGATGCCCAGATCCCTGTCTCCGGGTGTGCCAAAGGGACAGTAGTCGTAATAGTAAGAGATGAAATCCTGCTCGGAAACCGGGGCCCCGTCTTCATCCACCTGGCCGTCGGAATCGTCGTCGCAGGGCTGGGCGAAGTTGTAGGAGGCGTTGCTGAGGTCGCTCAGGTCCATAAAGCCCAGGGGAAACCAGATCTCGGAATTGAAGCCGGAGGTGATGGCTTCGTAGTTATCCGTCTGATGGATGCGCAAACCGCCGAAAGCGCTGAACTGGCGGGGAAGTTCGTCCGCGCCGCGCAGGGGAAAGCTGTAGCCGATGAAATCTTCATCGATGACGCCGTCGCCGTCGTCATCCTCCCCGCGTTTGTGATAGCGGCTGCTGGCGGTGATGATCTGGTCGGTGGAGTTGCAGGCCAGATAGAGGTCCTGAACGTCCGGGTTGCCAGCCACCAGAGGGTTGTAAGCCGGCAGGAGTTCATGCACGTTGAGCACGCTGTCCTCGCCGATCGTGACCAGGGTGTCCACCACCGGCACCATCCAGGGTTGCCAGTCCGGGCTTCCTTCCGCCACCGTGCCGGAGCTGTCCGCGCTGGGATGCAGCGACTGCCAGTACAGTCTGCGCCCGGCTTCGTCCCGGCGGTATTTTTTGGCCCCAAACCACAAGCTGCCCTGAAAGAGATAATCCACTCCGCTGCCGCCAGGGTATTCCAGGGATGGATACTGCTCGCCAGTGGCCCCGCCACTGCCGAAATAGCCGAAATTGCTCACCCGCAGCCAGATGTTGCCCACATTGTGATACCGGGATGTGTCCAGCCTCTTCACGCTGTCCGCGCGCTCCTTACCCAAACCTGCCAAACGGCCAAAAGCCAGCAGCAGGGCCAGGATGAGCATCAGAGTGGCTGTGCGTGGGCGCATCATTCTCCCCATGGCCAATGTTTGGTTCACATTTGAGAAATATCCAATATATGTCAAGGTAAATCCCGGCCCTGCCAAATCCGGTACGGGATCCCAGTCCGTAAAACGAATCCGGGGTTGTGGTTGGCCGGGACACGCGCATCGGGGCCAAGAAATAATTTGACAGAAAAACATCCGGGTAAAATAATGCCTTTACGAACGCAAGGGAGCGATAAATGAGTTCATTAACGGTGCTGGGCTGCATGTGGGGTGACGAGGGCAAAGCGAAGATCGTCGATTTTTTGGGCGCGGACGCCGATGTGGTGGCGCGTTTTCAGGGCGGGGCGAATGCCGGACACACGATAGTTTTGAACGAAGCCAAATATGTATTTCACACGGTGCCTTCGGGCATCCTCTATCCCAAGGCCAGATGCGTGATCGGCGCCGGCACGGTGATCGATCCCCACGGCCTGCGCGAAGAGATGAAGGCGCTGATGAGCCAGGGCATAGATTTTGGCGGCCGGATGTTCATCGATGTCCGCGCCGGGCTGGTGCTGCCGCTGCACAAAGAACTGGACGGCAGCACGGAAGAGGAATTGGGCGCCAGCAAGATCGGCACCACAGGCAAGGGGATCGGCCCCGCCTACGCGGATCAGGCGGCCCGCAGCGGCCTGCGCTTCGGAGACCTGGGCCATCCTGACTGGCTGAAGCAGCGCCTGATCAGCCTTTACGCCTTTCATGACCTTGAGCCCCGCGATCTGGCAGGCGAGCTGAAGCAGCTTGCAGACGTGTGGGATTTTCTCAAGCCCTATGCCGCCCAGGCGGATGAACTGGTGCGCGCTTCTTACCTGGCCGGCGCATCCGTCCTGTTCGAGGGCGCCCAGGGCACGCTGCTGGACCTCACTTACGGCACCTATCCCTATGTAACGTCGTCACATACCACCACCGGTGGGGCCAGCACGGGCATCGGTTTTCCCCCGCGCTGGCTGGACAAGATCCTGGGAGTTTACAAAGCCTACGCCACCCGGGTGGGGGAAGGGCCTTTTCCCACCGAACTTTTCGACGCCACCGCCGAGCGCATCCGCACAGTGGGCAACGAGTTCGGCGCCACCACCGGCCGGCCCAGAAGAATAGGCTGGTTCGATGCCGTGGCCGCCAAATACACCGCCGCCCTGAACGGCCTGGACGCAATGGCCCTGACACTTTTGGACGTGCTGAGCGGCTTGCCGGAACTTAAGATCTGCACCGGTTACTGGCTGGACGGCAAGAAACTGCCCGGTTACGCGCCCCATCCGCTGGACCTGGAACGGCTGGAGCCAGAATACCTCAGCTTGCCGGGTTGGGAAGCCGATCTTGGCAAAATCCGCAGCCTCTCCCGCCTGCCCAGGGCGGCCAAGGATTATCTGGAGGCGGTCCAGGACCTCGTGGAAGTTCCCATCAAGCTGGTATCGGTGGGCAAGGACCGCACTCAAACCATTGTTGTAAAGTGATATAAGGAGATTATGCCATGTGCAGGAACCTGATCTTTCTGCTTGTGCTGGGATTGCTGGGCACGGCCCTTGGCGCCCAGGCCCCGGATACTTTGACCTTTCCCCAGCCCCAATATGTGAACCCCATCTTCGACAGTTTTACGCGCAACTACATCTCCACCAGCGCGATGGGCCGCGGTCACACCGGCCTGGCCATCCCCGGAGGAGTGGACAACGTGCTCAAAAACCCCGCTGGCTACCGTCCGGACAAGGCATCCCTGCATCTGGAACTGCTGGTGAAGCCGCCGGTGGACAGCGATATCTATGCCATGGCGGACACTTCCGTTTACTACCAGATGACCAATGAGACCATGAACTCGCCCGTGCCCGTGGGGATCATCGGCGGAGGTGGCAGGATCGGCCCCAATTTCACTTACGGCCTGCTTTACAGCCTGCCCAAGACCATCAAGGTGGACAATTTCGGCGTGGAGATCAACATGGGCTACGGCCTCATCCAGCGCTATCCCAGCTTTTACCTGAACCAGATCACAGCCAACGCCGCCTGGCACAAGGACGATTTCCACGTGGGACTGAATCTGCACAACCAGATCTATCATCTGGGCGATGTGACCTTCCTGCGTTCCTTCGAGCGCATCAGAGACACCAAGTATGTGCTGAGGCCCCAGCTGGGGCTGCTTTACAGCGGCGAGACCCTCAGCGCCGGACTCAGCGTGGTGCCGCAGCAGAATGTGGACTGGGACCTCAAATTCGCCAGTTACGAGACCCGCCTGCCCCTCAATCTGGCCATCGGCATGGCTTACGGCAAAAACGACGCCTTCCTCACCGCCGAACTCGACTTTGAGCAATGCAGCGCCATCAGCCCCGCCTTCAGGGATCGCTACACCATTCACGTGGGCGCGGAAAAGACCATCCGCCGCTACACCTACCGGGCAGGATACATGTACCATCCGCAGGTGTGGGTCGGGGATTTTCTGATCCCCGACGCCGCTTCGGACACCCTCTCCATCTGGTGGAACGCCGTGTTGCCCCAGGGCCAGGTGGGCAAAAACAACCAGCATATCCTCACGCTGGGCAGTTCCTGGAGCCATCCGGACGTGAGGGTGAACCTCGCCGGCCTGATCGACGTGGCCGGACAGGCCCCCGTAGCCCAGGTGAGCTTTTCCGTGGACCTCTTTTTCAGCGCCTTCAAGCGCAAGAACTTCCTCTACTTCGACTGATGCCCAAAGTTCAGATCCGCAAGATAGAAACCTACGACCTACCGCAGCTTGAGGCCGCGGTGGGAGATTTTCTGGGCCAGGCGAACCGCCTGAGGATCAAGCGCAGCAAGCGGGTGTTGCTGAAACCCAATCTGCTGGGCGCTTTTCCACCCGAGCGGGCCGTTACCACCCATCCCGTGCTGCTGGAAGCCCTGATCCACCACTTTCTGGAACTGGGCAAAGAGGTGTGGATCGGCGACAGTCCCGGCGGCACGGCCAATGTGGAGCAGGTCTGGAAAGTCTGCGGACTCAGCGATCTGGCCCAGCGCTACCCCGTGAAACTGGTCAATCTTTCCACCGCCGGCTACCGCGAACTCCAGTGGGAGGGAATCCCCGTGAAGATCTCCGAGGTCTTCTGGCAATGCGGGATCGTGATCAACATCGCCAAATACAAGACTCACGGCCTGGTGGGCTTCACCGGCGCTCTGAAGAATCTCTATGGCCTGGTGCCAGGCCTCGTGAAATCTGATTATCATGGCCGCTATCCCAACTCAGTGGATTTCTCCCATCTGCTGCTGGCGCTCTACGGACTCACGCGCGCCCGGCTTTCCTACAGCTTCATCGACGGGATCCTGGGCATGAACGGCATCGGCCCCTCTGGTGGACGGGCCAGGAATTTCGGCCTGCTGCTGGGTTCGCGCTCCGTATCCTCCCTGGATTTTGCCGCCGCGAGGATGATGGGCTTCCGCCTCGACGACGTTCCCTACCTCAGCGAAGCGCTGCAGATGGACGGAGTGCTGCCCTCCCGGGTGCACGTGCCCACCAGTTTCCGCGATTTCACGCTGCCGGACGTGGACATCCGGGCCGTGAAATACAGCTACCGCGTGCTCCGCCGCGTGCCCCGCTTCGCCCACCATCTGGTGCAGCGTTATTACGGCAAAAGGCCCGTGATCAGCAATCGCTGCCAGAAATGCGGCATCTGCGTGAAAAGCTGCCCCGTGCAGGCCATTTCTGCCCCCAGCAAATTCACCCTGCCCGCCATCGACCCCCGCAAGTGCATCAAATGCATGTGCTGCCACGAGATGTGTCCCCATGGCGCGGTAGACATCCACAAAACCTTTCTCACCAGGATCATTGAAAAATGAAAAAACAACAGCCCAAGCACAAAGCCCTGTTCAACCTCATCTACCTGGTCCTGTTCCTATTCATCCTCAGTTGGATCGTGTTCTGGGGTAGCAACAGCTTTTACCAGAAATGGCGCCTGCAGCAAAGCGCCAGCAAAAAAGAGAAGCTGGTGGAGGCCCTGGAGGCGCAGAACGACAGCCTGAAGCAGGAAAACCAACGGCTTAAGACCGATCCGGAGGAGCGCAAACGCGCCATCCGTGCCGCGCAGGGCATCTACGCAGAAGACGAAACCGCCTATATTTTCAAACCGGCCCAGGGCGACAGCATGGCCAGGCCGGGCAAAAAAGCCGGAGACAAGTGAAGCCGTGCCTGGATCTTGCCGGATAGCTGAACCGCGCCGCCACTGGGAGACTGGATGACCGACGGGACTGACGGCCACGCGCCCGCTCCGGTGAGCCGGCGACGCAAAAAAAGCCTGCGCGAGATGCTGGCCCTGCTGCTGGATTCCAGCGGACCCCAGCGCGAATATCTGATCAACATAATCCTGGCCCAAAGCTCCGGTGAACCCGGCCGCGAACCTTCCCTGCGCGAAAACCGCGCCCGCTGCGCCAACATCCAGGAACAACTGGTGGGGCTCCTGCGCGCCGAAGCGGATGCCGGACCGGGACAGTTACTGCCCTTTTTCAAGCATCTGGACAACTTTCCCCTCGACCCGGAACATGAGCTCCCCGCCGCCCTGAGCCAGATCTTTCCCCTTGGCCCCGGAGAAACCGAGAAAAAGCTCTTCCACCGCCTGGAACTCTTTTGGCTGCTTACCCTGATGGGCGACCTGGACAGCGCCCGTCCCCTGCGCAAAGAGCTGGAGCCCCAGGTCTCGCTTCAGCAGCCGCGCCTCTACATCATCTGGCTGCTTTCCCTGGCCCGCATTCTCCAGAAACGGGGAAAACGCCTCAGCTTCAGTTCCCTGTGGCTGAACCTGATCTGTGAATACCACCGCCTGGACGGGCCCGCCACCGCCCTCTACCTGATCCTCAGATGGGTTAGGATGCTCAGTTGGGGCCGCGACACCGCCCTCCGCAAGCAGGTGCTACAGAAGTTTGGCGCCCGGCTGCGCCAGAGGAATGACCTCCTCTCCGCCACCCTGCTCTACGAACTTTTCAACCAGGAACACCGCCACGCCAACCCCGGCGAAAAGATGCTCTACACCAGGCTTTTACTTCACCACCCCTCCTCCCTGCTGAGCGTGCAGCAGCTGCTGTATCTCCACTTCTTTGCCGGAAACTACCTCTCCGCAGTGAAAGCCAGCATTCCCCAGTCCATTCGCGAATTTCAGCACTCGAACTACTATCTGCACAAAAGCTGGTCCTACCTGCAAAACCTTTCCTTCTTCCTGCGCGCCAACCTCCACGACGAACAGTACGCCCGCGCCATGACCTATCTCCAGCAGCGAGTGGTGGAACTGGGCAGCCAGATCAGCCTGCAAAACAACGCCTACGTGGAAACCCTGCACGAAAACTACAGCACCATCAAAACCCTGCTGCGCCAGGTGGAGGAACTCTCGATCACGGACAACCTCACCGGCCTGAAAAACCGCCGCTACCTGGCCAACAACCTCTACCACGCCTTTCAGCTGGCCGCCCGCCACAAGGTGCCTGTCTGCCTGGCCATCCTCGACATCGATTTTTTCAAGAGCGTGAACGACCGCCTGGGCCATCCCGCCGGCGACCAGGTGCTGAAAAGCCTGGCCCGGTTGCTGCTTTCCTCCTTCCGCAAGAGCGATGCCGTGATCCGCTACGGCGGCGAGGAATTCCTGCTCGTGCTCTTCGACGTTAGCCAGGAACGCATGGAAGCCCTGATGAACGAATTGCGCCACAAAGTGGCGAGCCACCGTTTCAGCTGGCAGGGCAACCCCATCCGCATCAGCGTGAGCATCGGCTGGGCCACCACCAATCAAGCCTGCCTCAGCCAGAGTGATCTGGATGAACAGATCGCCCGCATTGACGCCGCGCTCTACACCGCCAAAAACACCGGTCGCGACCAGGTGGTCCGCGCCCCGGACCGATTTCCTGCTTGACAGCTTTGCCCACCGCATTTTTTGTTTGCCCAAAGGAGTATTCAGATGGCCAAGATCGTGGTTAAAGACCTCAACAAGATATACGACAACACTGTACATGCCGTTATAGACGCCAATTTCGAAGCTGAGGATAAGGAATTCGTTGTTCTCGTTGGCCCCTCCGGCTGCGGAAAAAGCACCGTGCTAAGAATGATCGCCGGGCTGGAAGAGATCTCCAGCGGCGAGATCTGGATCGGGGACACCCTGGTCAACAACGTTCCCCCCAAAGACCGCGACATCGCCATGGTCTTCCAGAATTACGCCCTCTACCCCCACATGAGCGTTTACGACAACATGGCCTTCGCCCTGAAGCTGCGCGGCGAGGACAAGGAAAGCATCCGCGGAAAAGTGCAGCATGCCGCCGAACTCCTTGGCATCCAGGACATGCTGAAACGCAAGCCGGCCCAGCTTTCCGGCGGCCAGCGCCAGAGGGTGGCCCTCGGCCGCGCCATCGTGCGCAACCCCAAGGTCTTTCTCTTTGACGAACCCCTTTCCAACCTCGACGCCAAGCTCCGCGTGGCCATGCGCGCCGAGATCGTGAAACTCCAGCGCCAGCTGGCCAACACCATGATCTACGTTACCCACGACCAGGTGGAGGCCATGACCATGGCCGACCGCATCGTGGTGATGAAAGACGGCGTGATCCAGCAGATCGACACACCCCTCAAGATCTACAACGACCCCGCCAACGTCTTTGTGGCCGGATTCATTGGCTCCCCCGCCATCAACATGGTGCAGGGCAGCGTGCAAACCAAAGGCGGCGAGTTGATCTTCGACAGCGGAGATTTCCAGCTGGACATCTTCCCCGCCCACCGCGCGGCCTTGCAGAAATACACCGGAAAGCCGGTGATCATGGGCATTCGCCCCGAAGACATCTATGACGCCCGCTACGATTCCATGGCCGATTTCCCCCGCAAGCTTTCCACCACCTGCGACATCGTGGAGCCCCTCGGCAACGAATATCACGTGGTGCTGCGCACGGCCAAAAACGAATTCACGGCACGCTTTGACCCCAAGGAACTGCCTGTTTCCGGCGCTCCGCTGGAGGTAAGCCTGAACCTAGCCAAAGCCCACTACTTCGATCCCGCCACCGAACTAAGCCTGGTCTGAATCCATCCGGGGTTTCCATGCGCGGCTTGATCCTGGCCTGCATCTGCCTTGTAGCTTTGCCTCTGGGCGCGCTCATTCCCCAGAACACCGCTTCGGCCAACGCCCTGGCGGGGATCACCCTGCTGTCACAGTCCGTGGCCGATTTCCAGCTTTCGCCCGCCCTGCCCTTCACCGGGATCGCCGCCTCTGGCCATCTGCCCTTCAGCGCTCCCGAGGCCGGCACCTTCTCCCTTTCCGCGGCCCACAAACTCTCGTTTCTGGTGCTCAATGCCGGGGCCTCCCACAGCGGAGACGCGGATTACAGCCTGCAGGATTTCCGCCTGGGGCTGGGGATCAACCTGGGCGGCCTGAGCGCAGGCTATGCCCAGCATCTGATCCTGGAAAGCGCCTCCACCGGCAGCTACCAAAGCTGGTGCGGCGATGCCGCCCTGGCCTACCGCAGCCCCGGCTACGGCTATGAAGCCCGCCTGCTGAGGATCGGGCGCGAAGACACGGAACTCCATCTCAGCGTGAGCACCGCGATCGTGCAGGGCATCGAGGCCGCCACCAGCTACGTTTATACCCCAGCCGGACCCGACGGCTACCGCCTCGCCACCTCCATCGAGGTAACCGACAACCTTCTGCTGCAAAGCTCCTGGCAAAGCTCCCCCAACCGCTTCGGCGCCGGCCTCAGATTCCAGCTGAAAGGTTGGGACCTGATGTACGCCGTCCGCACCCATCCCGACCTTCGTCTCTCCCACAGCCTCGATCTTGGCTATTCCTGGTGAAATCCGGCCTTGTTGCCTGCCTGCTATTCTCCCTTGCCTGCCTCGCGGCTCAGATCCCTGAAGAACTGACCGAACTGGACTACGCCGCCCAGGCAGAAGCCGCCTGGGAGCAGATCTACCAGGAACTGCGCGGCCAGCCCTTTTCCATCGATGCCCGCGCCACCCTGGCCCCGGCCAACACCCAGTTTCAGGCCAGCGCCGCCTGCCGGATCGACCGGGCGGAGTTGCAGCTGAACTACAATCACCGCCTCCATGACGCCCTGAGCGCCGGCTCCTTCCGGCTACACACCTCTTCACCCCGCTGGGATCTGGTCCTCGGCAGCTACAGGTTCAGCTTCGGGCGCGGCCTCGTGAGCGGTTCCAACTCCCGGGCCCAGCCAGACAGCCTCTTCAGCCTGCCCAATCCACTTTCCCCCAGAAACTACAGCCCCCAAGGCGCCGTTCTCACCCACCGTTACCGCTTTCTGCGCGGAGCTGTCTTCGCCTCGGTGCAATACCGCGAGGCGAAAACTGATACTGAAGGGCAGATCCGGAGCCTGCCAAAAACCCGCTCCGGCGGGCTTACCACCACCCGGGAAGACATTCTGGGCCTGGCCGCCGGAGTGGCGTTGCCCCGGTTGCGGGCAGGCGGATTGCTCTACTGGCGGCAGTACGACCGGGATTTCGCCGAAACCGGCACCAACCGCTCGCTCTGGGCGGCAAGCCTCTACGCCGCTTTCAGCCACAACAACCTGCGCCTGGATGGAGAAGCAGCCTTGGCGGAGGGAATTCCCAGCGCTCTGCTCACCTGCAGCTACAAGCTCAAGGATTTCAGCCAAAGCATCAGCTATGGGCGCAACGGCCTGAAGGACAGGCTCCCCTACGCTCTCTCGCCCGGAGTGTTGTCAACAGCCGCCTCCAGAGACGAAATCAACGGCGATTTGAGCCTCGGACTGCCACTGCATGTGACGCTGAAACTACGCTACACCATTAGCGGCGGCTCCGGCTTCGACGGCGGCGCCCTCTCCCGCTTCACGGGCTCGCTGGGCTACAGCGACAGGGGCAGCCATCTGAAACTGCTGTTTCACAACTACGACCGCGAGATCATCAGCCTCGTGGATTCCAACTACGTGTCCTCCGAGCCGCGAAACTGGCGCATTCAGCTGAGCGGGCAACTCCGCTTTCAAACCAACTTTTACCAGCGGCTGGACTTCAGCTACACCCTGCAGGACAAATTCAACTTCAGCCGCAACACCCACCGGGTGCGTTTCGGTTTTGCCTGGGAGCACAAGGACTGGGAACTCGGCTTGGATTATCTGGCCTGGCAGAGCGCGGAGGAGATCTGGCTGGTGGATGAACTGGACCCCTACACATTGCTGCCGGAAAGCGCGGAGGACAAGCTCCTGGTGGCCGATCTGGCCTGGCGCAGGGGGTCCTGGCGGCTGGGATTCCAGGGCCGCAAGTCTTTTCTGTACGAGGATTCATACCGCCTGTGGCTGCGCTGGGGCTGGAGCTGGCCGGGCCGGGCCGCGGATTCCGCTTGACAGAAATTTGCCCCACCGGGATGATGAAATCAAAATCCCGCCTTAAAAAGGAGGAACAATGTTACGTCCCAAAGTAAAGATGTCTCCCGCCTTCAAATTTCCGCAGAAGAAGCTGCGGTTTTGGGTTGCCCTGCTCTGGTTCGCGGTGATCGCGGGCCTCATTTTATACTTCGCCCTGCCGGTGCTGAATTTCCGCTTCGTTGGCTGGATCGTGCCTTTGGTGATCTGCCTGGTCCCCTTGCTGGGCTGGGCAAAGATCCGCAAGGTGGTGGCGATCGCCATTCCCCTGCTGCTGATCTGGCTGGTGCTGGTCCCCTTCTTTTCCAGCGGGATGTTCAACCCGCGCAAGCACCGCAACCTGATCGGCGAGGTGCAGAAGACCGAGTTTTCCGAGCTGGTCTCCCCCGTGAACCTGGACCAGGTGCCGATCATCGATTCCTCTTTCGCGGCCAGCCTGGCCGAAAAGAAACTGGGTGACGATTTTGCCCTGGGCAGCCGGGTGGTGCTGGGAAAGCCCACCATTCAGATGGTGGAGGGCAAACTCTATTGGGTGGTGCCCCTCCTCCACAGCGGTTTCTTCAAATGGCTCACCAATCTGAAAGACGGAACCCCCGGCTACATCAAAGTTTCAGCCACCGATCCCCAGGATATCACCTTTATCCGCCAGCTCAGCGGCCAGCCCATCAAGATCCGCTATCAGCGCAATTCCTTTTTCGGCCAGGACCTCTACCGCCACCTCTACTTCCACGGTTTCATGGGCAAAGGCCTCGCCGGGGATACCTTTGAGCTGGACGACAAAGGCGAACCTTACTGGACCATCACCACCTACACCCACGCCATCGGCGTGAACGCCTCCGAGGCCACCGGACTGGCCACCGTGCACGCTGTGAGCGGAAAGATCGACTTTTATCCCCTCACCAAGCTGGCCGACGGCAGTTTCGACGATTCCAAGCTTCCGGCCTGGGTGGACCGGGTGCAGCCCTCCTATTTCGTGATACCCCAGCTCTCCTGGTGGGGCCGCTACGTGAACGGTTTCTGGAACACCCTCTTCGGCAAGCGCGACATGCTGGAGGTTACCGATGGCTACAACGTGATCTACGGCCGCGACCAGCGCAGCTATTTCTACACCGGACTCTCCAGCGTGGGCTCGGATGAAGGCACCGTGGGCTTTTCTCTCACCGACACCCGCAACAAAAAGAGCCACCTCTACCTGCTCTCCGGCGCCACCGAAACCGCGGCCATGCGCTCCGCCGAGGGCAAGGTGCAGAACTTCCGCTACCGCGCCACCTTTCCCATTCTGGTGAACATGGGCGGCAAACCCATCTATTTCATGACTCTCAAGGACGGCTCCGGCCTGGTGAAGATGTTCAGTTTCGTCTCCGTGAGCGATTTTTCCCTGGTGGGCGTGGGCGAGACCCTGCGTGAGGCGCGGGACAACTTCCAGCTGGCCATGGCGGACAGCCGGGTGGGCAGGATAGCCGAAAAACTGGAGGGCGACGTAACCCTGGAAGGAACAGTGACCCGCTTCGGCAGTGACATCAAGGACGGCCGCGCCTACTACTATTTCCGCCTCGACAGCGCTCCGGACAAGGTCTTCATCGCCACCAGCAGCCTCAGTAACCTGCTGCCCCTCACCAGCACCGGCGACCGCCTCCGCGTTACCTACCTGCAGGCCTCGGACAGAGAGATCAGCCTCACTGCCTTCAGTAACCTGAGCCTGGGCACAGAATAGCGGCTAGTTTTTACGCCTGTTGCCATCCGTGGTCAGATCGCTTTCCTTCACGATCTGCCAGCGGCCGGCTTGCTTTTCCAGGATCAGATAGGCCTGGTAGCTTTTGCTTTTGCCTGCCTGATAGACCACCTTCGTAAAATCCGCGCGGACCTGACCGTTCGCAAGAATGATCAGGCTGGGTTCCGTGCTCTCCTGATAAAAATCAGGATGCTTGACGGTGAGCAATTCTTGCTTCACTCCAACGCAGTGGGCGCGGGGATAGGTTTGCAAATAGAATTCCACCCGGGGGGCATAGAGGGATTGAAAGGCCTCCATATCCTTCTCGTTGTGGGCGCGGCTCCAGATTTCCACCAAAGCGGAGATGGCGGCGCGTTCGGCGCTGCCGATCACCGGAGGCACAAGGCTGGGCGCTTCTTCCTGCGCGGGCTTGGCTCCGGTCGCTTGGCCAACCCCGGACTTGACCTCCAGATCCAGCGCGCAGTTGGACAGCCGCAGCCCGTATTTGGCGTTGTAGCTCATCACTTTGCCGATCACGGTAACCTCCTGCCCGGCCCGCAGGCCGGCCAGCGCTTGCATGGCTTTGTTGCCGGAAAACATGCAGGATACCTGTTCCGGCGTGACTCCCAGCCCCACCAGCCGCAGGATCGCCCGCCCCTGGTCCCGGGGTTCCAGCGACCCCACCCGGCCGGCAACCTTGCCGCTTGTATCCAGGTATTTGGCTTCCGCAGCCACCTGGTTCACGCGGTATTCGCCTAAAATATCGTCCGCTGTCACCGCGAAGCTCAGCTCGTCCCGCCCGCAGGCGCTCAGGCCGATCAGCAAAATCAAGAGCAGAGCCGCTCCACCAGGCTGCAACATTCTCTTCATCTCTCGTTTCTCCAGTTCCAAGATCCGGTTTTGCCTACTTTTCCTTCACGATCTGCCAGCGACCGCTTTGGTTGTCCAGCACCAACCAAGATTCGTAAGTGCTTGAGACTCCCTCCGAATAAGTCACCTTGAGAAAATCAGCCCGCACCTGGCTTGGATTGATCTGGCTGAGGCTGAGATCGTAGGTTTCCTGATAAAAATCAGCGTATTTGGTGCTTAGCAGTTGCTGTTTAACCTTCACGCACTCCGCCCGGGACTGTTTCGCTGTGTAAAAATCCACCCTGTCCGCATAGAGCGAACTGAACAGGCGCATGTCCTTGTCGTTGTGGGCACGGGTCCAGGCATCGATCACGGCGGCGATCTCCTGGTAGGTCTCGCCCTGCTCTTCGTCGCCCTCTTCTTCATCCCAGAAAGATGTGACGTACGGTGGCTCAGGTTCCGGTTCCGGTTCCAGCCTGCGTTGCGGCAGGACCACCACCTCCGGTTCACGCTCCGGCAAGGATTCCAGCCTGTTTTCCATCTCCGGGTCGGTTTCCTTTTGCTCATCCGCCTTGCCGGCTATCTCCAGGTCCAGCGTGCAATCGGCCAACCGCACCCCGTATCTGGTGTCGTAGGTGAGCACTTTGCCGATCACGATGACCTCCTGTCCTGCGCTAAGCCCGGAAAGGGTGGCCAGGGCCTCTTCGCCGGTGAACATGCAGGAAACGAATTCCCCCAGTGTTTCCCTGCCCGTGAGGCGCAGGATCGCCCGGCCCCGTTCCCGGGGTTCCAGGTAACCCAGTTGACCAGCGATCTTGCCGGTCTGGTCCAGATATTTCGCTTCCGCCGCCGCGCGGTTGTCGCGGTATTCGCCCAAAATCCCGTCCGCAGTCACCGCGAAACTTAGGCCGCCCCGCCCTTTGCCGCAGGCGCTTAAAACCAGCAGCAGCGCCAGCAACACCGCCAATGTCCAAGTAACCCGCCGGGTCCACATCATCCTGGCTGACATCATCGTTCTTCCCTCGTATCTTTGTGGCAAAACGCTCCCGGATGGGAACGCCCGCCCAAATTCAGGCTGCGCGTGGGTGATTTTTTGTCAATCTCTTTGTTGCCGTTCTGAACCTGTGCCGGGTACATTTGCCGGGGTTCAGCACCCTCAAAGCGTTATGGGGCAACGCTTGCGAACAAAGCATCACCTGAAAGGAATTTGAAGCGTCCATTCCCTCCCTGGGTGAGAGGCAAGCTGATTATGGTGTGGAAAGATTTCCACACCTTCTTAAAAAGCTTCAGAAATGACGCTAGTCCTGTAATGATGAGGACTCGATCGCATCCCCGGCCTTTGCATAAAAAGGAGATGGATGAAAATGCTTGGATTTTTTTATTGACATAAAAATTGGGATATATAAATCTAGATTGCGTAGCTAAGAGGTTCAAAATGAAAATTGTATCTAATTTGACATATTCATATTCTGTTTTGGCGTCAGCGGGAAGAAGCAACCGGAGACTTTTCCTTTTGGAACCAAGCCAGGCCGCAAGGTCTTTGTTCCGATCGGCCGGATACAACCGCCACGTTTACAGAAGTTAGGAGGTATCGTGCAATCGATCCATACCAACAAAGCACCGGCAGCCATCGGGCCCTATTCCCAGGCTGTGCTGCGTAACGATTTACTGTTTGTATCCGGGCAGATAGGCATCGACCCCAACACCGGGCAATTGCCGGGAGGTTTTGAACACAGACGCATCTGGTCTTCGCCAATCTGAAGGCCATCCTGGATGCCGCCGGCAGCAGCTTCACCCATGTGGTGCAAGTGACCGTCTACCTTAAAGATGTCAACGATTTTGCCGCTCTGAACCAGATCTATGCCCGGAACTTCTGTGAGCCTTACCCGGCCCGGGAAACAATTCAGGCGGCCCGCATCTCCAAGGATGCCCTGATCGAAATCTCCCTCATCGCCATGAAATGAGCCACGCGCGAAATCAGCCACCTTGGTCCGGGGCGCAAATTCACCTTGACAGCCGGAGGCGTAAGCACCAAGTGGTGGCGTCCGGGTGTTCCGGCGGAGAACACCTGCCCCCGGAGGCCAAGGCGAAAACATGGCCGGAATTTGCCGGGGGCGGCTACCCACTGCCGTTCCAAAGCGGTTTGAGCCAGGTCATGAACAACGGCGGCCCGGAACCTCAACTACACCAAATGGAGAAACATATGCGTAAACTGGGAGTTTTGCTGCTTTGCCTGCTGCCCCTGTTGCTGGCGGTGCAATCTGTAGGCCTCCACACGGTTCAGAAAGGGGACACGCTTTACAGCATCAGCAAGGAACACGGCGTGACCGTGGAACAGATACGAATGCTTAACGATCTACCGGACAATGATATAAGGGTAGGACAGAAGTTGCTGATACACGAGCTCAGGGCAGGGGACGAAGAGGATGGCTTGGAGATTACGGAGTATCGAGAGGAAGAATCCTTCGGACCCCGCCGAACTGTCACCCCCGGGCAAGGCAACGCCATCTGGAAAATCGAGTATCATGTGCCCTACGGGTATGAACTTGGCGAAACGGATTTCACTGCTCCGGTTTATATCAACGGTAAACTTGTCACCGACCAGATCCGCAATCGGTTGGATTATTTCACCGCGGAGTATCTGTTCGAGGTACGGGAAGGCGATGTGGTGGAGTATCGGATCGCTGATCCCTGGGAAGCTAACTTGACTTTTGTGCTTCGCGACCATCACGACCGCGTGCTGGCCCAGCGCAACCCCTGTTCTTCCTTCGCGGGAACCTCTCCGGCACCGCAGGTGGTGAGGCTCAACCCTGGCGACCTGCCCGGCCCTGCCCATTACTCCCTTCCGGTAAACGGCGGCACCGCTCATCCCGTATCGGGCCGGCTGGAATGGCTTCAGCCCGCGGGTAAAGTGAACGGATACAGGGTCTGGTGGGGAAAAACCGGCCACCTGGACTCGTGGCCGACCAGACCCAGATGTTTTGGGCCCCACCGCAGCCGCAGGAATACAATACCGGTTACGAATGGCGGATCGTGCCCTACAATGAATACGGCGAGGCAACTGACTGCCCCGTATGGCGTTACCGTACCGCCCTGTTCACGTTTGCAGCCGCAACTGCCAGCCTTGGCGGGATCGCGGATTTCGATGACGACGGCACTCCCGACTTCCTCAATGTCGATCTGGACCAGGATTCGGATGACGGCCTGTATCCGCTTACGCTGTTCCGTGGTTTCTCCGGAATCCAAACGCCCCTTGGGATGAGGTCGGACGGCTATCCGGACTCTGGACCCTGCTGGCTGGATTGCGACCGCGACGGCGACCTGGATATCGTGCTGCTATCATTTGAGGATGAGGAATTCAGCCATCGGGTGTTTCTCAACACCGGGGGAAAGTTCTCCTCCCAACCGCTGCCGCGCAATCTTGGACCCCAACTGCCGCAAACCGAAACGGAGCGCAGGATATGGGCTTCCGAGCCTTCTTACGCCTACTTTCTGGACTCGTCCGGAGAGCCAGCGGCCTGGCTTGTGTTGGACGCCGACGGAGACGGAGACACGGACCTGCTGCCCAGCCCGCCAGCCTGGAAGCTCGATTTTATGCCGAAAACTGCCCCGAACCTGCCCGAGAATTATTCCCCGTATCCTTTGGAAATGGAGAACTCAGCCCTGACTGTGATGCTGCGCGACGGCAGCAGCTTCCCGCCAGCAACCAATGATCTTCCCAGCTACGATCATTCCGGCCTTCTGGGCTATTACTGGTGCGATTTCGATCTGGACGGGGACGCCGACCTCCTGAAAACCCTCGAAATGGGCAATTATGGCGTTGGCCTGGCAGAGATCTTCCGCAACGATTCCGGAAAACTCGTTCCCACCGGACAGGCCTTGAACGGATACCAGCCGGGCAAGCCTGAATCCGCTTTTTGGGTGGGGTCTTACCTGGATGAAGTCTGGTGGCACGACATCGATGCCGACGGCGACCCCGACCTGTTGGCCAGGCCTTATTCTGAAGGACCCAGCAACTTCAGGGTATATCTGAACCAGACCATACACAACTAATTACTGCAGACCCAGGTCCATGCATGGGCAAGATTTAGCGGAGTCATGCTCAAGCTGCCAGTTCGTGGCTTTCCTGCAAATCCCTGGCAACAGGTGCGCCCCCAAACTGATTCCTGCTGGCCTGGTTGTATCAATCCTGTCTGGAGGATTTGGCCGTACCCCTCCCTAAGCCGCCTCCCCTTCACATCCCCTTCACTTCCCGCTGACTTCCCAATGGTTCCATGGGAACTCTGGGGGAGGCGGGCAGGGGGCGGATAGGCTGGGAGAAAGGGCGGATCAGGTTTTTTTGCGGGTCTTGAGGATGCCGTTCGCGGCCAGTTTTCCTGTGAGGATGGACATGGGTACGCCAGCGGGGCTGTAGGCCCACTGGCCGGCCTGGTAAACATCCGGCAGGGGGGTGAAGACGGAACGGTCGGCGCGCTGGATCTGGTTGATCACGGGCAGATCCGGCGAAAATTCCCAGCCCACGATGGCTCCTTCGGAGCTGGCAATGCGGTTGTGGATGCTGAGCGGGGTAAAGGAAAAGCGGCCCAGCAGCTTGTCTTTCAGCATGGGATAGACCGAATCGGCCAGCACTTTGATCACCCGCTCCTCGATGGCGGCGACGAATTCCTCCAGCCAACCTGCCTCCTCCACCTTGTGGAACAGCTCGTATTCAGCCAGGAAGCTTACAATGAGCCCGGTTTTGCCTGGCGGGGCGGTGCTTGGGTCCTTGAGGCCGGGGATGGAGATCTCGAAGGTGTTGAGGGCGATGAAGCGGTCCAGCCAGGCCAGGATTTCAGCCTTGCCCAGCCGGTCGAAGTCGCGCAGCAAGTCCCGTAGTTCGCCGCGGTGCGTTTCGCCCAGGCCCCGGCGTGAGGGGGTGTGGAAAAAGTGGCCGTGGGCAACGCGGCCAAAACTTTCCAGGGGCGCGTCCACTTTCAGGAACAGCGTGAAGACCGATTCGCCCCCCCTGTGGCTCAGCATCTTTTCTTTCGCGGCGGAGAATCCCGCTTGCGCGGAGGGTTCCAGGCCTTGGATGTCAGCCAGCCGGTAGAGGGTTTTCAGATCGGCGGCCCAAATGAGGCTGGCATAGCGGTAGCTGAGTTCATGGCTGTCGGTGAGGGTTTTGGCTGCTGGCGCCACGCCGGTGACGGTGGTGTCCGTTCTGATCTCGCCGCCAAGCGCCAGGATCTTGTCGCGCAGGGCCTCCGCCAGCCTGCCCACGCCGCCTTTGGGGTAAAAGTAGTCCAGATAGAGCGAAAAATAGCTCAGGGCAAAGAAGGTGGGCGTGCCCTTGAAAAAGTGCTGAGAGATGATGTCGCGGAGGGCGGGATCGCTCACGCTGGCGTTCAGATGGTCCTCCACAGGATAGCCCATGCGGTTGATCCTGCCGATGGTGAGCAGAAAGCGGGGCAGCCAGGGCAGCAGCTTTTTGAAGATGAATTTTCTGTCGCGCCGGAGGTCCTTGAACACGGGATTTTCCACTCCGTAGAGCACGTCCATGTACTTCATGATCTGCCCGATGGTGCGCAGCAGCGTGTCTATCTCGGCCGCGCTGGCGGGATAGAGCTTTTTCAAAAAATCGCTGTAGCGGGGCAGGCTGTCCGGTCCGTCGAGATGCAGCACCTGGTCCTCGATGCCCAGCGAGACGGGGCTGGACACGACCTCGAGGCGGATGTTCAGGTCCTCCAGCATGGGCAGGATGATCCCCGCGCTTTCCAGGGCCCGCACGCCGGCGTCGAACAGGAAGCCGTCGCTGGTAAAAGAGTTCACCAGTCCGCCCAGTTCGCTGTTCTTTTCCAGCAGCAGCACTTTTTGCCCGGCGCGGGCCAGATAGGCGGTGGCGGTGAGTCCGGCCATGCCTCCGCCCACCACGATGGTGTCGTAGCTGTTCTCAGTCATGTTTCAATTCCCGAAAATATAATTGCTCAAAAGCGGCTTACTCCTTGATCCCGCTCAGGCGCAGCGATTCCGCCCACAATTGGCGGGCCGCTTCGCGGTCCAGGGCCGGCGGCGCGGGCACTTCCGCGGTGGTCAGGTTGAAAAATTTCCCGCTCACCCCCTCCAGGTCCCGGGTCACGCCCAAGGTGTAAAGCGCTTCCGCCGATACTTCGGCCGATTTCAGGGTCTTATCGAAAAAATTCCGCTTGAACCAACGGTAGAAGGCCCCGTTTTCCTGGCCCGTATCGCTTTTCACCGCCCCCGGATGCATGGTGTTGATGGTTACGCCGGTGCCTTGGAAGCGTTCCGCGAAAACCAGCATGGCCAGCATTTGGGCCAGTTTGGCAGCGCCGTAGCTTTTGAGGCCGGTGTAGCGGCGGCGGGACCAGTTCAGATCGTCCAGCCTGAGTCCCCAGGCGGCGAAACGGTGACCCTCTGAACCCACCAAAATGATCCGCGCGCGGGCTTGCGCCCTCAGCTTATCCTGTAAAACATGGTTGATGATGAAGGGAGCCAGATGATGCACCACCAGCACCTTGTCCAGGCCCTCGGCGGTAAGTTCCCTGTGGGTGAGATAGACACCCGCGTTGTGGATCAGCAGGTCGATGGGAGTTTCCAGCCGCGCCAGTTCGCCGGCCACGCGAAAGATGTCCGGCAGCACGCTCAGGTCGGCTATCCGGTGGTCACAGCGCACGCCGAACTCACCTTCGATCTCGCGGCGCAGGTCTTCGGACTTGGCGGCGTTCCTGTTCACGCAGAGGAGGTTGGCCCCCCGGGAGGCGAATTTGCGGGCGGTGACCCGGCCAATCCCGGAAGTGGCGCCAGTGATTACCACCAGCTTGCCCGCGCAGTCATCCGGACACAGCCGGGGCGCTTTGCCGTTGTTCCTGATCATGGCCAGGATATTCGACCACTTGTACTCGCGGATGTATTGCCTGGTTTTATTCGTCACAGTTCCGCTCAGCCGAATTTCTTCGCCACAAAGCGGCGGTACATCTTGTTGAAACGGGGGATGTTGTTGAAAATATCACCCCAGAGATCGTAATAATCGCGCTGTTCCCTGATCAGCCCGTCCTCGCTGAGCACCAGTTTGGTGGTCCCGTAAATGGGCGTGTTGGGATATTTTTTGAACATCATGGTCATGATCCAGTCGAACATGATCACGTTGTCGTTCTGGGCCGTGGCCAGGATCTCCATCTTGAGCTGTTTGGTGCGCTTGGTGAGCCGGTTGCACATGGCGATGAAGTTGTCTATGCCTTCCAGGCGCTGGATGGTATCCTGAAACACGATGTCCCGGTGGTAGTAAGGAAAGATGTGCGACCAATCCGGCCTGCCTTCGCGGTTGTAGGTCTTGCTCCACAACTCCCGGATGGTATCCTTGTCCAGCACCAGCCTTTCCTGTCCGTCAACCTTTGTTGGTGTGTCCATGTTATCCCTTTTAGTTTTCGATCGTTCCCTGCCGCCAGTGAAAAAAAAGTCCACCGGGAGTCAAGAAAAAAATCGGCGGGAAAGCCAGCCCGGCCCGCCAAGGCCGCTGCCGCTGGCCGGATTTGCCAAAACCCGGCCTTGCCAGAGCTTCAAAACGCAATATGCTATCCTAAGAAATCTGAAATGGTTACGCCCAGGGAGGTTACATGCCACTGCCCTTTAACATGAACCGCATGCTGGACACTGAGTTGCACTTTCCCCAGCGCTTCACCACCATGACCCCCAAAAACTACGGACTGGTCTTCTGGAACGAGGGCAACAAGGCCTCGCACGACAGCAACCACGCCGTGATCACCGATCACCTGGGGGCGGAAGCCTCGCTGCGGGATATCGAGTTCTTTTACAAAACCAAGGGCATCGTGCCCCGCGTCTATCAATCCTACAAGGCCAACGAACTGGAGAAGCTGCGCCCCGCCCTCGAACACCACAACTTCAAGATCGCCACCAAGCAGGGCGCGTTCTTTCTGCACGACCGGGACAGCCAGCTGGGCATCTCCGGCGATCTGCGCATCGAACGCCTCAAAAGCCTGAGCATCGACGTGATGGAAACCATCGCCATCGAATTTGGCGGAGATTGGACCATCAAGGTGGTGGAACGCCACCTGCTGCATCCCTCCTACCATCTTTTGGGCGGGTTCGTGGGCCAGGAACTGGCCTCGCTGGCCTCGGTGAGCGTGTTCGCCGGCTACAGCCGCGTGGACGACGTTTACACCCGCGACAAATTCCGCGGCCGCGGCTTCGGCGGCAGCATGATCCACTACCTGATCAATTACCACAAACAACTCCACGAAAACCACCTCTACCTCTATTCGGCGGATCCCGCCGCCATACGCATCTACGAAAAAGGCGGCTTCTCCCGCCAGCCTCAGAACTTTGAGTTCTGGACCGCCTGGAAAGAAGTTAGCTGAGCACTTTCCGGCTGTTACAAAGAACGCAAACATTGCGTTCCAGGGTGTTTTTATCTTTCCGCGGCAAGTCGGATATAAGTTTAACTGAAGATTAATTTTATTAAACATTAAAATTGAGGCGCACATTTCTCTTGACAGCTTATACCCCTATTAAGTATGATGACTTTGAGCGTTATTGTAGCTTTTTACAAACTTTGGGGAACACTCCACCGGGCTGTGGGCTGAAGGAGAAAACGATGAAAGCGTCAAGCTTGATGGCAGCACTTATAATTTTACTGTTTGTGAGTTCCTTTCTGCCGGCCGTGGCCTTCCCGGAAACCGAAGCCGGATCAGATACTGGCTACGCTCCCGACCTCGTCAAGATCAAACTCAGCTCCGCCGCCTATGAAAGGGCAGGCTTGCCGGAAGGCCTCTACGCGGAGGCTGCGGATTTCGGCATTGAGGAACTGGACCGGCTGCTGCTGCAGACCGGAGGCCAAAAGGTCATCCGCGCGCATCGCCGGGTGAAAGACACTGCCTGGGAGGAGCGAACCGGCTTCGACCGCTGGTTCCTGGTCAAGCTGGATGGCAGGATGGCGGTGGAGGAAGCCGTGAACGCTTTCAAATCCAGCGCCTGGATCGAATTCGCCCAGCCAGAGTATGAGATCCGGTCAGCTGTGGCACCTAATGACCCATTTTACAGCGACAACTGGGGCCACAATAACACCGCGCAACTCCCAGCCTGGTTTCCAGCTGGCGATCCAGCTGGAGGTCACACCGGAGCAACTGTGGGCACCGTTGGCTTCGATTCTGACGCCCAACTGGCCTGGGACCGCAGCCAATTCTGGGGATCCAGTTCTATCGTGATCGCCATCATCGATACCGGAGCGGATACTTCTCATCCAGACCTGCGTTTGGTGGCTGGCTACGATTACGGAGACGGCGACAGCAACGTGAACACCACCAACGCCCACGGCACCAACTGCGCCGGCATTGCTGCGGCCAGGGCCAACAACAGCCTGGGCGTGGCAGGCATTGCCGGAGGCTGCAGCATCATGCCGCTGAAAATCCTGGATTCAGCCGGGCATCAGTATTTCACCTATACCGACAACGCGCTGACCCACGCCGCTGACAACGGAGTGGAGATCATCAGCATGAGCTTTTCCGCCATTCCCCTGGGTACAGACGAGGGCGACATTCCCGCCACCGACGCCGCCCTGGAATACGCCTACGACCACGGCTGCGTGATGTTTGCCTCCACCGCCAACGACAACACCTCCACCATCGGCTATCCCTCCAACCACAACAAAGTGATCAGCGTGGGCGCTGCTGCTCCCAACGGAGCACGGAAAAGCTACACTTCCGTGGATGGCGAATATTGGTGGGGATCAAACTACGGCGTCAACACCCAGGACGACCCCAAAGCGGTGGACCTGATGGCACCCACGATCCTGCCTTCAACCGATCTGATGGGCACTGCGGGATACAATACCTCTGCCAGCCCAGGGGGCGATTACTACATGTGGTTCAACGGCACTTCCTGCTCCTGCCCCTACGCGGCTGGTGTGGCAGCTTTGCTGCTGTCCAAAACACCCACCCTCACCCAGACCCAGGTGAAGAACATCCTCTCTAAAACCGCCACCGACATGACAGTGGGAACCAGCGCGGGCTGGGACCGCTACACCGGCTACGGCCTGGTGAACGCGGACCGGGCGCTAGTGAACGTTTGGGACGGCAGCAGCAGCAACGCCTGGAACCTTGCCTCGAACTGGAGTTTGGACATGGTGCCCATCAGCACCCAAGACGTGCTGATCCCCAACTATCTGATTCGCTATCCCACAGTTTCCGTAAATCCGCAGCCCTGCGCCAGCGTAGTGGTGGAAACCGCGGCCAGCATTACCATCACCACCGGCTACCTGACCGCGTTTGGCGACTACACCACCTCCGGTTCGTTGGTGATGAACAACTCCACCGGCCACCTCTACGTGCTGGGGCAGCTTAGCTTTGAGAGCGGAGCGACCGCCTCCATAACCGCAGATGTGGACATCCATGTGGTGGATGATGTTTTCTTCCAGACAGGAAGCAACGTAATCATGAGCAACGGCAACCTCATCTTGTACGGAAACAAGTCGTCAGTCATCCGTGCCTACACCGCGGCAACGGTCTACAATCTTTTGTCAGACAAGGATTCCGGCTATTCTTCGGCCATCAGCCTGCTTTCCACGGCACCCATCACGATCAGCGGCAACCTCTATGTTTACGGGGGCAGCACCCTGAACCACTCTTACAGCGGCACCACCATCCTGAAAGGCGGCATGTGGGTATATGATAACGCCACCTGTGCCTTCAATTCCGGCACCCTCAGTTTGGAAGGCACCGGCACCAGTTACCTGCGCTTCTACCAATACGGGATCGGCAACCATCTGAAAAACCTGGCCATCAACAAAAGCACCGGCTACAGCGTGGTCCTCTATGATACCCTGGAAGTGGCCGGCAATGTGACCATCAACAGCGGCACCTTCAATCCTGGAACCTGGCCGGTATTCGTGGGCGGGAACTGGGACAACAACGCCGGCCCTGCGTATTTCACAGAGGGCTCCGGCACGGTGATTTTCAACGGAACCGGAAACCAGTACGTTTACACAGAGACTTTCAACGTCCTGAAACTGGATAAATCCACGGGGTCGATGTACATCACGACAGGCAACACCGTGGGATGCAACAGCTATGATTGGGACGCCGGGGCCTATGTGGTCAACGGTGGTACCTTCAACGTCCTGGACTTGGCCGACAGCGGCATCTTCGGCACCATCACCATCAGCTCCGGAACGGTGAATTACCTCCAGGACTCATCCCAGTATGTGGACATGCGCTGCACCCTCAACCTGAGCGGGGGGACATTCAACATCAACGGCGGCAACAGCACATCCTGGTGGGGCTTTGTGAATCCCTTCACGCTGAACATGAGCAACGGCACCCTGTATTTCTACCAGCCGATCTATATCCCCTCCTCCCACACAACAGTGGAGAATATCACCGGCGGCATCATCCGCACCTGCGGTTCTTTCAGCTGCCAGAGGGGTGATTTCACCCCCTCCGGTGGCACCCTGGAAATGTATGACTCCCTGGACATGAGCATCTCGATGGCAACAGGCAGCAACCTCTACAACCTGAACATCAACAAGAATCCCGCGAAGTCAGAGGCTCCAGACCATAGCGGCTTTGTGCAGAGGGAACGCGACGGCACCCCGCTGCCCCAGACCAGAAGCAACACAGCTTTGGCTGGTTCCGACCTGATCATCCTGCATGACTTTACGATCAGCACCGGCGGCTTCGATGCCAACGGCTATGACCTGACAGTCGGCGGCACCTGGGACAACAACGGCCTGAATACCTTGGCCTTCACCGCCGGAATCGGGACTGTTTATCTCAACCAGGCCGGTGACATCCAAAACGTATATGGCCCCAATGTCTTCAACATTTTGATCGACAACCACAGCGGCGCTGCGCTGACCTTCAACGACGCCACCACCATCGATTCCCTGGAAGTGAACAACATCGTTTCCTTCCACAATGCCAACACTATCAATAATGTGGACAACTCCAACCCCGGCGCCATCCTGGCCTTTTATTACAACTATGCCTCCACGATCGGTTCCTATACCGGCGGCGGCTCGCTGCGGGCCTGGATCAGCAGTTACGTGACCATCAACGACCTCACCCAGCCCGGACTATACGGCTCCTACATAGCGGGCAGCGGGCATCTGGAATTCCATCAGGACGCCTCGTCCTTTAGTGACATAAATGGCAACATGACTATCCAGGACAACGGCATAGTGGATATCTACGGAACTTACTCCGATTGCTACGTTGGTTATGATGGGGATTGCCTGCTCACCATCACCTCCGGCGAGCTCAATATCAAAGAAAACAGCTTCTACATAGAGAATAACGGTAACACGGTTGATTTTGCCGTCAGCGGAGGAACGATCAGGGTAAACGGCAGCTGGTACGACAGCTGGGGTATCTTTGACCCCAGCGGCGGAACGGTGGAAATGACCGGTGCCACGGACAACCACCTCACCTGCCATGCCTCGAGCTGGTTCCACACCCTGACCGTAAACAAGGTACTGGCCCGGGAAGCTGAACCCGGACCGGAATTTGAGACCGACAGGGAGGGTAACGTGACCCCCGTGACGCGGGCCTGCAACCTCACCATCCACGGATGCACCGTCAACGGCGGCTACATCCAGACGGCAGCGGGCGCCGTGTATCTGACCGGAGACCTCAATTCCGCGAATGGCGATGCCACGAATATCATAACCGCTGGAACCCTGCGCCTGAACGGCTCTTCCTTTATCTCGGCGGGAAATCTCACAATTTACGGCATCCTGGCCGTGGATCCCGCGTCCACGCTGTACATCGGCGGCACCAAAGCCCTCAATGTGTACAGCGGCGGCTACCTGCTGCTGGGCGGAAACAGCTCCAGTCCGGCCACCATCACCAAAACCGGCACCGGCACCTACGGCCTCTACATCCGCAACGGCGGGATGATCGGCGCTGTTTACGGGATCTTCGAATACATGAACGTCAACGGGCTTTACCTCTATTCCGGCTCCAGCGTCAACACCGATTACTGCCTGGAAAACTGCACCTTCCGCAACGGCGCTGGCAACGGACGCCTTCTCACCATCAGCAATAGCCAGAATTTCATTGTGAGCGGAGCCGTATTCCCCGCCAATACCTGGGGCGGATATTACAATGCCTATAAATCCGTGGATAGCGGCGTGGTCTATTTCAGCAACTGGAGCGGGGACTTCGGAGGAGAAGACCACGATTACGATCCAAACAACCGGATCTTCTGGGAAGGTTCCGGCTCGCCGGACATCGAAAATCTGCAGATCAGCCATCTGCCCGTCACCAACAAGATCCGGCTGGATTGGTCGTATCCCCTGGAAGATGCCAGCTTCAGGATCTACCGCAGCTCAGATCCCTACGGCATGTTCAACTTGGTGGGCACAACCGCCGACCTGTTCTGGGAACAGACTGTGCCCGGACCCTATTATTTCTACAGGGTGAGGGCCGTACTTCCCTGAGCGCCTTGACATACAAAAATGGGGTCCGGAAATTCCGGGCCCCATTTTTTGGGCTGGATCATTCTCAGGGTCCCACCGCGGTGACCCGGTAGAAGTAAAAGGATCCCGGAACCGCTTCCGACCAGGAGGTGCTGGCGCTGGTGGAGTGGAGGGTGAAGGTCCCGGCGGGATCGGCAGCCCGGTAGATGTTGAAGTGATCGACTGGTTCGGAGTAATCCCAGTCGAGGCTGATCTGGCCGGCGGAGTAAGCAATAAAGAGGTTTTGGACCGGCGGCAGCCCGCCCCCTTCCCAGCTGACGCGGCCATAGGGGTCATTCTCGTGGCTGGGGCCTCCGTAAGGGCCGTCCCAGGCCAGAAATTCCAGGCTGCCCTGGTTCAGAGGCTTGGAAACGTTGGAACCCGGCTCCGCAGGCAACACGGGGAAGCTGGCGCCGCTTATGCTGAGGTTTTGGCTGTTCCGGACGGTTAGCAGCGCTCCTCCCTGGGCTGTGACCTCGCCATATCGGAACGCGCAGTTCCCAAAGGTGAAGCTTTCCCCGACAGTGGCTCCAGAATCGATATACACACCGTTGGCATCCATGTATTCAAAGATGGCGTCGTGGGCGGTGATCGCTGCTCCGCTGGCTATCGTGAAGGCATAGTATCCGCCTGTGTTGCTTCTGGATACGGTTACAGGCTCGCTCTGGCTTCCCAAGAGGATCAGCTCTCCCCCGGAATTGACAGTTAGGGACTGGCCGCCGCGGAGGTAGAGCCCAGAGCCGGCATTGCCTCTCAGGGTGCCGTTCACGACCACATCACCGGTGCTGGTCAGGTAGCGGTCACCGAGGTTCAGGGTACCGCCGGCGGCGATGGTGGTGGTGCCAAATTCAGCCACGTTCAGATAACCGGCGGTTGACAGCGAAAGCGTGCCCTGGCTGATGTCCAGGTTGCCCTTAACTGGGATCACGGAGGAACTGAGAACGGAGGTGATGGGATCGGCCTTGTTCACCAGCAGGTGGTGAAACCAGCTTCCCGTCGCGCAGGAAAGGATGGAGCCGGAATTGCCGCCATAGAGTTCGACCGTCCCGCCGGTGGGCTGGAAATCGGAACGGGTGATGGCAAAACCTTTGGAACAGCGGATGGTTCCTCCGCTGACGGCGCTGGCCAGGCTGTAGGAAGAGGCGTTGATCAGGATGGCCTGGTCCGTCACATCCAGAGTTCCCCCGCTCAAGGTGAGGCTGGCGTCCTCACTATAGGGCCACCTGGAGGTTCCGGAGCCGCCCCGGATCCAGAAATTTCCGGCCTCGACGCTCACCTCTCCCAACAGATCGATGGCCTGGCTGGCGTCCTGGCTCAGGTCCACATTGCCGTCCTGAAGGTGGAAAATCCCCTTCACGCCGGGATCGGCGAGGTCCAAGGCTGTGAACGAGCCGCCGCTGACGCGAAGCCTGCCTTCCGTCCAGTCGTAGCTTTGGCAGCTGACGTCAATGCCGCCGCCGATGACCGCTTCCCGGAAAGAATAGTCCTTGGCCAGTTCCAGCTGGCAAAAATCCTCAGCAAAGGAGATCTCGCTGTCCAGGTTCGCATCGAACACCACCTTTCCTGTTCCTTCGATGAAGTCAGCCGCTCCGGACTGGTTGAACCAGTCTCCGGCAACGTTCATAACATTGGGGGCGGCAAAGATTCCCCTTAGTAGCTTGAAATCGCCGTTGATGTCCAGATCGCTCATGGCTGTCAGGGAGGTCCCCTCAGGTATGTAAACGCTGAGGTCCTGCAGGTATGAGCCGCTGGCGAGGAGGATGCTGGAGTTGCCTGCCCCGTTCAGGTAAACACCCCCGCCCTCGGGTGTGAAGCTTGAGTTCAACACGGTGAAGCTTCCGGCGATGCTGATCCCGCCATCCGTTATGGACTCCGTAAAGGAATGTCCGCCCGCGGTTTCGATCTTCACGCCGACGTCATGGAAGATCAGATTGCCGGAAACCATCTCCAGGCTGGCATCGGCAGCCCAGGCCCAGCGGGAGGGCTGGCCTCCGCCGTACAGGTTGAAAGTCCCGGAATCCATTGTTACATGGGCGTTCAGGTCCACATAGTCCGTGGCTTCAGTTCCCTGGTAATAGGTGATGCTGCCGCTGATCAGGTGGATGTTTCCATATATGCCGTTGTCGGCCAGGCTGTTTGCTGTGAAAGAGCCCCCGTTGATTCTGTAGCCCCCCTGGTCCCAGTCAAAGCAGGAGCACACAACCGACGCGCCCGGGATGCTCATTTCCCCGGAGGGCTTGTCCAGGATGAGATTGGAAAAGGTTTCGCTCCACACGGTCTGGTCCTCGCTGCCGTTCAGGGTCACGGAATTGGCGGAGTATTCCTTGAAGGCTGCCGGCCCCGCGTAGTTGTGCCAGTCTCCGCCCAGGGCGATGTTGTAGTAGTGATAGCTGGGTACACCCAAGACCCTGGTTTCCAGTACTCCGTCCCGGAGAGTAAGGCTACCTTTGAGCGCAAGGTCGGAGTACAGGGTGACGGTATAGGCAAGGGTGCCTGTTTTCTCGATGTCCAGATCGTTCAGATAGTTGCCCGGATCGCCGAGTCTGAGATACGCGCTGGCAATTCCCTCCATGCTCAGCAGGCCGTTGTCCAGCTGGCAGACCGCTCCAAGCTGGACCTCAAGATCACCTTGCAGGATCAGTTTGAAATCATCAGTCTGTTTCAGGGTGCTGCCTGCCTGCACTTCCAGGAGGTCCGTGATCGTGAGGTTGCCAAAACCGATATTGTATATGTCCGTGTAGTAGGGTGAATTTTTGGCTGAAACAAAGTTCCTGATGGTGGTTGGGTAAAATACTCGAATCTGGCTGTTGCCGTTTCCAAACATGATCAGATGGCCCTTATCCATGTTCACGTTTACGTAGTCATCAAAAGTAAGGTCCCCCTGCACCTGTATGCGGCCCGAATCTTCATCGGGGTGGAGCATGTTCACGCTGGCAAAGCCATCAAAGAGCAGATCGCCGTCAACCTGGAAAGGCGGCACCAAACCGCTCTCATTCCAGTCAAAGGTCAGGGTACTACTGACATTGGCATTGCCGCGCGCCCAGACGTATCCACCGGTGAGGATGAGCCCGCCGCTGAGGTCAACCAGCAGGTCGTTGCAGTTGGCTGCCTGGTTGCAAACGGGCGGATCGTCATCGCAATTATTGATATACACATCCTCCAGGTAGGTGGGAACGTGCCCCAGGGACCAGTTCGCGGCGTCATGCCAGTTTGAGGAAACGCTACCCAGCCATTCGTTGCGGTATCTATGACCAAGTGGGCTGGGAGAGGTATCAAAGCTCCTGCCGGCATTGGTGAGGGGTGGAGAAAGGCCCATGTCTGTATGATCCGCGTACAGAACCGCGCAAAACAACAATGATGCCACAGCCAGGCAGAGTCGCATGGCCTTCATTTCTGTCTCCTTTGACCCTGCTAAAAAACGCCGTTGTTCGACCTTAATTATGCACCTTGACAGCATCTGCCGGCAACGGGATGCTGTCAAGAATTTTTTCCAGCGCTCAAACATCGGCAGGCGTCAAATCCCTTTATGGCTCTCTTTCACATCAAGTGGGTGCGGGCGCTTAACCAGAAAGCAGCCTGGTTTGGACGATAGCCTGATTATTGGATCGGGCGGAGGGCCAGTACCGATTTTGCTTGACAGAATAAAGCCATGAAAAGGAAAGGATTGGACAGTGATGAGGGGCCTATAGCTCAGCTGGTAGAGCTTCCGGCTCATAACCGGATGGTCGGGGGTTCGACTCCCTCTGGGCCCACCATCTTTTTTAGCGTAGCTTCTGTTCGGCGTCTTTTCCCATGTCCAATGCCATTGTGCGGTAATCTCCTCCTGAACCCCTGCAAATCCGCCCCCTGTAAGTCCCCCGCCAAATAGCCGCGTTTCAGGCGGGCATCTGGCGGGAGGCGCAGCCGCGCCGCGGTTCCGGGGATTCAGGTGGCCGCATAAGCATAAGATTCAGCAACTTAGTGCTTTTTTAAACAAAGGGCTGGAACCGACCCAGATGCTTTTCCACCAGCAAGGCGTGGCGGAGGCCGCGGCTGGAGACAATCGCGCCCTCCAGACCGAAATGTCGCAGGATCTCTTCCAGGATCAGCGCGCTGGCCAGAATGATCCCTTCCCGGCCTGGAGGCAAACCCTTTATCAGAGGGCGTTCCGACTCCCTGGTCCGGCCGTAGAGATCGATCTGGCTCGCCAGTTCCGCTCCGGACAGCCAAAATCCCTGCACTTTCCCGGCCTCAAATGGCTCCAAAGCCAGGGCCACCGCCGCCAGGGCGCAGCTTCCGCCTCCGCAGGCGACGGTGAACATCCGCTTCGGAAAGGGAAACGCCTTCTCCAATAGATCCTGGATGTGGTTTCTGAGGCGATCCAGTTCCTCCGGGCGCGATGGATCGTTTACCATAAAGGATTTGGTGAGGGTAAGCGCGCCCAGGGGCAGGCTGTGGCTTGACCTCATGCCATGATCATCTCTGAAACTGAATTCCGTGCTGCCGCCGCCGGAATCGAGCACCAGACAGGCTTCATCCGCAGGCGCAAGCTCTGAAGCGGCCTCAAAGCTCAGCCACGCCTCCTCTTCCGGGGTGAGAACGCGCAGGTCCCAGCCGGCCAGGCATTTAAGTTGACGAGCGAAATGTTCCGCGTCCTCCGCCCGGCGCAGGGTTTCCGCGCCCACGCAAAGGATTTGTTCCACACCCAGTTCCCGGCAGGAGTTCCGCACTTCGCTCAGATAGGCCAGATTGCGCTCAGCGGCCTCTGGCCCGATCTTGCCTGTGGCGGCCAGTTCTTCACCCAGCCGCGTGACCTGGCTTAGTTCCCTGATGATCTGGCCCTCGGGGCCAACTCCCTGCGCGACAACGCATTTGACGGAGTTGCTGCCAATATCCACGACCGCCCGGACCAGGCTGCCTCCCCTCATCCCAAAGCCAGCAGCACCGCTTCCGGGGTGGCCGGGAACCGCAGTTCCGCGGCGGGATTAACGGCCCAGACAGCGAACTGAATGGCGAACCAGACGGCCAGGCCATAGATGTAAGGCGGCTCGCCGGTGGCCTTGCTGCCGAAAACGCTGGAGTATTCAGCGCCGGCAGGAACGACCTCCAATTCCAGCAGTTGGGGGATTTCACGCACCGTGGGGATCTTGTAAGTGGAGGGATTCACGGCCAGATATCGGCCCCTGTCGTCCAGCGGAAGTTCCTCGATCGTGCACCAGCCGGCGCTCTGAACAAAGGCGCCGATGATCTGGCCGCGGTCGATGGGCTCGCTGAGGCTGTTGCCGTTTTCGTGCACGATGAAGGTTTGCAGCACCTGGTGTTCGCCGCTGAGCAGGTTGATCTCGGCCTGGACCAGAGCGCAGCCGCAAACGTAGTAGTGAAAAGGATTGCCCTGGCCCCGCTCGCGGTCGAAGTGCAGGCCGGGAGTTTTGTAATAGCCGTAGGCGGCCAACGGCACGCGGGCATTGTAGGCTTCGCGCACAAGTTCGGCAAAAACCAGCCGCTGGTCCGGATCGGACTCACACCAGACCTGCCCTTCCTCAAAACGGATCTCGCCCACGCCGCAGTCCACGCCCCGCAGGCCCAGCAACTCGCGAACCACGGGGATGAGTTGGTCACGCACTTTTTCCGCGGCGATGCGGGCGGCGTTGCCGTTGAGGTCACTGCCGGTGGAAGCCGCTGTGGGAGAGGCATTTCCCACTCTCTGACTGTTGTTGCTTTCCACCCGGATCCGCTCCAACGGCAGGCCCAGAACCCGGCTGACCACCAACGCGCATTTGGTGCTGACCTCCTGGCCCATTTCCACCCCGCCGGTGGTGAGTGACGCGCTGCCGTCGATATAGACCCAGAGCAGCGCCGAGGCCTGGTTCAGCAAAGCCGTGGTGAAGGAAATGCCGAACTTGACCGGAACTATTCCCAGGCCCTGTTTGTGAAACTCGTGGCTGGCGTTGAAAGCCCGCACCTCTTCTTTCAGCTTGTCATAAGAGCTGTTCCGGCGCAATTTGTCCAGCAGTTCGCTCAGGTTGCTGTCGCGCACCGGCTGTCCATAGGGCGTGAGGTCGCCGGAGCGATAGGCGTTGGCCTGACGCAGTTCCAGCGGGTCGAGGCCCAGTTGGCGGGCGATGCGCTCCAGGATCGCTTCGATCACAAAGACCCCCTGGGGCGCCCCAAAACCCCTGAAAGCCGTATTGGGAGGAAGATTGGTGCGGCAGGCCCGGCCCCGGAAGCGGGCGTTTGGGATGTGGTAGGCATTGTCGGCATGAAAGAGGGCGCGCTCCAGAATGGCCACGGAAAGATCGGCATAGGCGCCGCCGTTGGAAAGCAGCTCCACGTCCAGGGCGCTGATCCTGCCCGTGGCGTCAAAGCCCACTTTCCATCTGCTTTTGAAGGGGTGCCGCTTGCCGGTGGAGCGCATGTCTTCCTCCCGGGTCAGCAGCACCTGGACCGGTCTCTTGGTAAGGAAAGCGCCCAATCCGGCCAGGCAGGCCCAGAGGGTCGCGGCGCGTTCCTTGCCGCCGAAAGCGCCGCCCAGGCGGGGCACGTCAACGATGATGTGGTGCGCCGGGATCCCCAGCACGTGGGCCAGCACTTCCTGCACCTCCATGGTGCTTTGGGTGGCAGTGAACAGCGTGAGGGTGTGCCCTTCGCCGGGAATGGCGCGGCAGCGCTGGCTTTCCAGGTAAAAATGCTCCTGCGCGCTGGATCCCGTGATCCCCTCCAGGGTGAAAGTCGCTTCGGACAAAGCTTTGGCCACATCGCCACACTCGATCTTGCGCTCCGGGATATACCACTCTTTCTTCGCGTCAGCCGCGTCGATCTCCAGAAGGGGCGGCAATTCCTCATATTCCAGCCGGATCAGCTTCGCGGCGTCCTCGGCCAGGGTTGCATCGGCGGAGAGCACCATCGCCAGCGGCTGGCCCAGATACATGATCCTCTCCTCCGGAAACAGCGGTTCATCCTTGATCACATGACCGATCTGGTTGGCGCCGGGGATGTCCGCGGAGGTTACAACCCTTTCCACTCCGGGGATCGAGGCCGCTTCGGAGACATCCAGTTTCAGGATCTTCGCGTGGGCGACAGGCGAGTAGAAAAACTTCGCGTGCAGCATGCCCGGCAGGGGCGCTTCGTCCGCGATGAAGCGAGAACTTCCGGTCAGATGCAGTTTTCCGCTGATGTGGAAAGGCTGTTTTTTCATCCCCGCCTCCCGTCCAGAAATTCCGTCAGATAGGCTAAAACGTGGTTCCTGAGAAGTTTGGAGCGGTACTCCCGGGAACCCCGGACGTCCGTGAGCGGCTCAAACTCCGCCGCCACATAATCCGCGATCTCCGCCGCGTGCAGACCCTGCAACTCCATGTTGTGCATGGCTTTCAGGAATTTTATGGAAAGCTTGGGCACCGCGGCCACACCGCCCGCGGCCAGGCGCGCGTTCACCACTTTTTCGTCCCTGGTTTCGATCAACACCGCCGTAACCACCGAGGAAATGTCCACCGCCTTGCGTTTGGCAGCTTTCAAGGCCCTGACAAAAACGTCACGCCGCGGCACCGGGATCAGCACGGCCTTCAGGATCTCGCCCCTGCGCAGAGCGGTTTGCCGGTAGTCCAGATAGAATTCGCTGAGCGGGATCTTCCTTTCCCCGGCCGCGGACCACAGCTCCAAACTGGCATCCAGCGCCAGCATCAGCGGCAGGGTGTCCCCGATCGGCGAGGCGTTGGCAATATTGCCCGCCAGGGTGGCGAAATTGCGGATCTGGGTTGAGGCGATGTGTTTCACAAGTTCATGCAAAACGGGCAGATCGGTCTTTACGATGCCGGATTGCAGCAGCATGGAATAGGTCACATTGGCCCCGATCCGGACCCCCTGGCGGGTGAAGCAAATGAAGTCCAGGCCGCCGATGGCGCTGAGGTCGATCAACAGGGGAAAGCTTTTGCGCTGCACGTTCATCTGCACCATGATGTCGGTTCCGCCGGTGATGAAAGTGAAATCCTTCCGCTCCTCCGTGATGGCGGCCAATTCTTCCAGGCTCCGGGGCAGCAGATAGTTTTGGCAATGGCGCAGAGGCCCGCCGCGCTGTTCACAAGCTTCCATCACAGCCTTAAAAGCGAAGATCTCGGGTTCCACGGCGCGGCACCAAGACGGCACGATCTGCTCCGGCGCATGGTTTTGGCTCAGGTCCCGCGCGGCTTCCAGAATGCTCTCGTAACCCGTGCAGCGGCAGAGGTTTCCCTCCAGCGCGAAGAGGATCTCCTCCTCGGTTGGGTGTGCGTGCGTGGCCAGCAGCGCGAACAGGCTCATCACAAAGCCTGGAGTGCAGTAGCCGCACTGGGTGCCGTGATGTTCCAGCAGTGCCTGCTGGATGGGATGCAGAGCTTCCGGCGTGCCCAGGCCCTCCACGGTGATCAGATGCTTGCCGTGCAGCTTGGCGGCATTGTAAAGGCAGGAGGTGACCGCCTCGTAAAAGATCTTGCCCTCCCGCGCGCTGGCCACCACCACGGTGCAGGCGCCGCAGTCGCCTTCGTTGCAGCTGCACTTGGTGCCGTGAAGTTGCAGCGTGTGGTGCAAGAAATCCATCGTGGTCTGGGCGGGCGCGATCTCCGCGAGCATGGGTTTGCCGTTCAGCCAGAAGCTGACGCGGTTGTGGCTGTAAGCGCGGCCGGAGGCGTCACGCAGTGTATCAACTGAGTTATCTTTCATGGTCTGACCTGCTTGAAAATTGGGTTTCTTACCCCATGTGAAGCCCAGCCATATTTGTCCAGCATTTTTTACGCCCGGAAAAAGTCCGGATCGTTCGCCGGTTTTAGGTTGACACAAATCCCCCGGTCGCGATAGTCTGTTTCCGGGTTGAGATTTTTCCAACACTTGGCCCGCTCTGTTCGTTGGTTAAGCAGAAGAAACACCAGGAGCAAACCATGATCGATCTTGACGCCTTTGTCCGCACGCACGAAAGATCGCTGCTGAACTTCGCTTTGCAGCTCTCGCGCAACGAGGACGACGCCTACGATCTGCTCCAGGACACCTGGCTCAAATGCCTGACCTTTCAACAGCTGCTGTCCGATCTCAGCGAGCAGAAACAGCGCAGCTGGCTTTTCACGGTGTTGAAAAACCGCTGGCTGGACATCTGCCGCCATCGCAAGCTGGAACGCCTTTCCACCCCTCCAACCGAGGCCGCGGCGCCTTCCGCCCTGCCTCAGTACCAGCTGGAGCATCTGCTGGATAAGCTGCCTCCCCTGGAACGGGATCTGGTTTACCAGAAATACTGGCTGGGTTGCAACAGCCGCCAGATCGCCCGGGACAAGGGGATCCCGGAAGGGACGGTGCGCTGGCGCCTGAAGCTGGGATTGGACAAACTGAGAACTTTGATCGAACAGAGAGATAAGGAGGAAAAATGTCTACTCTGATGCGCAACATCGGCATCCTGGATGCCCGCAAAGCCACTGTGGAACAGATCGCCGCCATCGGCAAAATGGTCAATATCGGCTGCATCGTCGTCAACCCCGCCTCCAAGGCGGAACTGATGAAGGTCAGCCTGCTCAACGTGGGCAAGATGTTGGAACTGGATGATGACTACCGGCTGCACACCGGGCCGCTGGAAATCACCCGCGGCATGCTGGAGGAAGCAACTTCACCCCTGAAATACTGCATCACCGGGCCCCTGAGCCTGGATTGCGACCTCACCCCGGAATTGCTGCAGGCCAAGCTGGCCGGGCTCTGCCTGATCGGGCCGGCCTCGGTTCCGGAACACCTGCACGGTGTCTTCATGTCCATCGCCAAAGACATCATCGGCCCCGTTTCCACCATTCCCTGCGACGGCACCAAGGTGTTGGGCCGGGTGGGCAGGATAAACATCACCAACGCCTGGCTGGAAGCGCTGGAAGATGGCACCAAAATGAGCCTGGCGGGAAAGCTGACCCTGGCCGAGGACCTGGATCCGGAGCTCTTTGCCCGCAAGATCAGCAGCCTCAAGGTGATGGGCGGCGCAACCTGCACCCTCAGCCAGGAAGAGATGCTGCGCAAGGTGCTCGAAACAGGAGAACAAACCCGCGTGCGCGTGATCCGCTCCGATTATCACTACGTTCCGGGCGGCACCCGCCTGGACGCTTTCACCGTGATGACCGTGAACAAAAACACTATCTCCTGCCCCGGTTTGCTGATCCTGGACGAGGAACTCACCGATGACATCATCCGGGAAAAGGACCTGCGCTTCGAGGCCGGGACCCTCTACTTTCCCAAAACCGTGATGCGGGAAATGTCGGCCCGCATCTCTTCCGGCAGTCACGGCATTCCTTACGAACCGGGCAAACTGACCCTCGTGACCTCGGAACAGATCATCACCCCGGCCCGCCTGGAATCCCTGCCCGAAGGCACACTGCTGCTGGTGAACGGGGTGCTCAAGTTCGACGAGGGCGTGAGCCTGGAAACCGCAGCAGCGAAGATCGCCATCCTGGACAACTACGGCGAGATCACCGCCAGCCGCGACCTGGCCAGCATCCTGCAGGGTAAACTGCGCCGGGATGAAGGCTCCATCACCTCAAATGAGGAAGCCGGCGCCACCGCCGATGCCGCCTACGACACCGTGATCGAAAACGTGGCCACCTACACCTTCTGATTAGCGGCCCCGGCATCATAACCGCTTCAGGACCCCGCCCCAGGCGGGGTCCTTTGTTTTGCCGTTCAGCGCAAAATAATCCCAACACTTTCCCAGTTCCGCGCGTTAGAGATATGTAAAGACACTTTCAAGGAGATGATAGATGAACAACGCCGCCTACAACGCCACGATCTTTCAACCGCGCCACCTCGGCGAGGAATTTCCCCGCCCGCCAATGCCAACCTTTGGCAACCCGGGACCCCAGGCCCCACAAAAAAAGGAGTCCGCCATGTGCATCCTGAAAATCTGGCGTGAGCACCGCGAGCAGCTGATCAAGCAGCGCCTGCGCCTGCTCTGACGCCTCCCCCACCCCCGCGCGGACCAAAGCACCTGAAGCCTCCCTTCGGCTCTTTGGTCCGCTTTTGTATCCGCAGCTTTGATTTTTGCCCTTTCGCGGCTGGACGGCCCGGCTGTTCCCAGTCTCCACTCCCTGTTTTTTTTCACGAGAGACCTGTACCACACAATGCTCCAAGCTGCAGTCACATTGACAAGTTGGAGTCATTTGCGCCAAAAGCCGCAACACCAAAACACCATTATCAGAGACGCGAAGAAATTGTGCGTGAAGCATTAATGCCAATTTCCCCCTATGAGTCCTTAAACCCCATGAAGACAGTGCAATCTTTGAAACTTGATCAGAGCTAAATAACTACTGCCTGGCTACTGCCCGGCAGAGGGCTGAATTACTCCCGCGATCGATACGGTTTTGAGATGTTTGCGTCAACCCTTTTCTGCCCGGCCGGGTCAGTTCTCTTTTTCTTGACGAAAAGTGGCCGGCCAGAGATTTTGGAAAAACAGTTGGCCAACGCGGCATAGCTTGGCCCCAGACAGCTTAAAATACGCCTTAGAAAGGGGATATAGACATGCTATCAACCAGGGACGCGATCCAGAAACTGCTGGACAAAGAACAGAGGACCCTGCAGATGGGCGGCGCCAAAGCCGTGGAAAAACAGAAAGCGGGAGGCAAACTGACCGCCCGCGAACGGCTCGATCTGTTGTTCGATCCCGGCACTTTCCGGGAACTGGACATGTTTGTGCGGCACCGCTGCGACAACTTTGGCATGGAGAAAACCGAGATCGCCTCAGACGGTGTGATCACCGGCCACGGCCTGGTGGACGGGCGTCCGGTGTTCGCTTTCTCGCAGGATTTCACCTCGCGGGGCGGTTCCCTGGGCGAGATGCACGCCGCCAAGATCTGCAAGGTGATGGACATGGCGCTGAAGAGCGGGGTTCCGCTGATCGGCATCCAGGACAGCGGCGGCGCCCGCATCCAGGAAGGCGTGGATTCCCTGAAGGGTTACGGCGAGATCTTTTACCGCAATTCCCGCGCCAGCGGCGTGATCCCCCAGATCACCGCGATCATGGGACCCTGCGCCGGCGGGGCGGTTTATTCCCCTGCCATGACGGATTTCGTGTTCATGGTGAAGCACACCAGCTTTATGTTCATCACCGGGCCGGACGTGATCCGCGCGGTAACCGGCGAGGAAACCACCCAGGAAGAGCTGGGCGGCGCCATGGCCCACAATTCCAAGAGCGGCAACGCCCATTTCGCCTGTGAGAACGACGCCGACGCCATCGAGCAGATCAAGATCCTGCTCTCCTACCTGCCAGCCAACAACATGGAGGACGCGCCCCGAACAGAGTGCGCGGACGATCCCTGGCGGCTCTGCCCCAATCTGGACACCATCATTCCGGACAGCCCCAAGGAAAGCTATTCCATGCACGAAGTGATCAAGACCGTGCTGGACGACGGCAACTTTTTCGAGCCGCACCTCTACTATGCCCAGAACATCATCGTGGGCTTCGGACGCCTGAACGGACGTGTGGTGGGGGTGGTGGCGAACCAGCCTAAAGTGCTGGCCGGCTGCCTGGATATCGACGCCTCGGACAAGGCCACCCGCTTCATCCGCTTCTGCGACGCCTTCAACATCCCTCTGCTCACCTTCGTGGACGTTCCCGGCTATCTGCCCGGCACGCAGCAAGAGCACAACGGCATCATCCGCCACGGCGCCAAGCTGCTGTGGTGCTATTCCGAGGCCACGGTGCCCAAACTGACGGTGGTCACCCGCAAGGACTACGGCGGCAGCTACATCGCCATGAGCAGCCGGCATCTGGGCGCGGACATGGTGTTTTCCTGGCCCGGCGCCGAGATCGCCGTGATGGGCGCCCAAGGCGCGGCCAACATCATCTTCCGCAAGGAGATAGAGGCTGCCGAGGACAAGGTGGCCAAACGCGCCGAGATGATCCAGATCTATGAAGAAGAGTTCAACAACCCCTACGTGGCGGCCTCGAGAGGCTATGTGGATGCCGTGATCCTGCCTTCCGAAACCCGCAAACGGCTGATCGACGCCCTGGAGATCCTCTCCAGCAAGAGCGAAAGCCTGCCGCCCAAAAAACACGGCAACATCCCGGCCTGAGAAAAGCCATGACAGACCGGAAAAAAGAACTCGCCGCCCTCGCCGGAGTGCTGGCCCTGATCTCCTCAGATGAGGCCATCTCCTATCCCCAGCGCCCGCTGGAAAACGCTCCCAGCGCCTGGCAGCATTACGGCCGCCAGCAAACGATGCTCTACCGCGAGCTCAGCCAACGCAGAATGATCAAAAGAAACAGATAGAAGGAGACACCATGCACAAACATGGCATCTTGGAATACAGCGCCATGCGCTATGAGGCCGACCGTCCCAAGGCGGCCAACCCGATCAAAATTCAGGACCTGTCGTTCCGCGACGGGCATCAATCCCTCTTCGCCACCCGCGGCCGCACCGAGGACCTGCTCCACGTGGCGGAGCTGATGGACCAGGTGGGCTTTTACTCCATGGAAGTTTGGGGCGGCGCCACTTTCGACTGCATGCACCGCTATCTGGGTGAGGACCCCTGGGAACGCATCCGCGCGCTGAAAAAACACATCAAGAACACGCCCTTTTCGATGCTGCTGCGCGGCCAGAACCTGGTGGGCTACCAAAACTACGCCGACGACGTGGTGGAGGCCTTCGTCCAGCGCGCCTGCGACAACGGGATCGACATCTTTCGCGTGTTCGACGCCCTCAACGATTTCCGCAATTTCCAGACCGCGGTGAGGATCATCCAAAAAAACCACAAACACTTCCAGGGCGCCATCTGCTACAGCCTCACGGAACAGCGGATGGGCGGCGACATCTACAACATCGAATATTACACCAAGAAAGCCAAACAGCTGGAAGAGATGGGTGCGGACACAGTCTGCATCAAGGACATGGCGGGCCTGGTGGCGCCCTACGACGCCTACGAGCTGATCAAAGCGCTCAAGGAAACCGTGAAAGTGCCGGTGCACCTGCACACCCACTTCACCAGTGGCATGGGCGATCTGGCGCTGTTCAAGGCCATCGAGGCCGGGGTGGACATCATCGACACCTGCGTGGGTCCCTACGCCTACCGCACCTCCCATCCGGCCGTGGAACCCTTTGTGAACGCGCTGTTGGGCACCAACCGCGACACCGGTTTCGACATCCGCCTGCTGAACAAGATCGGCAAGGAAATGGAAAAAGACATCCCCAAATACCTCCAGTTCGCCGACAACACCAAATTCAACATCATCGACACCGACGTGATCATCCACCAAACCCCGGGCGGCATGCTCTCAAACCTGGTGAACCAGCTGCGCCAGATGGACGCTTTGGACAGGCTGGATGACGTGTTCAAGGAGATCCCGAAAGTGCGTAAGGAACTGGGCCAGATCCCGCTGGTGACCCCCACCAGCCAGATCGTGGGCATCCAGGCCGTGAACAACGCCCTCTTTGACTCCAAGGACGGCGAATACGCCCGCATCACCGAACAGGTGAAAGACCTCTGCTTCGGCCTCTACGGCAAGACCACCCTGCCCATCGATCCCGAGGTGCAGAAAAAAGCGCTGAAAGGCTATCCCCGCGGCGAAAAACCCATCCACGTGCGCCCCGGCGATGTGATCGAGCCCGCTCTGGACCAGGTGAAGAAGGAAACCGAAGGCCTGGCCAAAGATCTGGACGACGCCCTCATCGTGGCGCTCTACAACCTCACCGGCAAGAAATTCCTGAAGATCAAATACGGCCTCGAGCCGCTTCCGGCCGAGATGAAAGCCACCACCCTGGAAGAGGTGAAGCGCCAGGAAGAGCTGTGCCAGAAGGCCAAAGCCGGCCTGCTGGTGGAGAAAAAGGAGCCGGTGGCCAAACCCGAAGGCCTGCGCCAGTTCGACGTCTTCATCGACGAAGAGCACTATCTGGTGGAGGTTTCCGAAAAAGGTGGCGCTCCGCGTGTGGTGCGTTCCGCTCCCGCCGCTCCACTGCAGGCTTCCAGGCCCGTGTCCCAAGCCGCTCCGGTTCAAGCGCCAACTCCCGCTCCCGCCGCTGCCAAAGCCGAACCCAAGCCGGCTCCGGCCTCTGCCGACGGCACCGCCATCCCCGCCCCCATGCCCGGCATGTTCGTGAAATATGAAAAACAGGTGGGCGACAAGGTGAAGATCGGCGAAACCCTGCTGGTGCTGGAGGCGATGAAGATGTACAACAACATCCCCAGCCCCGTGGCAGGCACGGTGGCGGCCACGCCTTTTTCCTCCGGCGACACGGTGGGCAAAGGCGACACCCTGATCGTAATCAAACCCGAATAGACGCCCTTCAAGGAGCCAAAATGCAGACCAAAAGCACGATCATGGACAAAGCCCAGATGGAACGCAGCGTCCATCGCATGGCGCATGAGATCATAGAACAGAACCGCGGCCTGGACAAGATCTGCCTGGTGGGCATCCGCAGCCGCGGCGTGCCCCTCGCGCAGAGGCTTTCAGAGTATCTGCGCCTGATCGAGGGCCAGGACATTCCCGTGGGCATCCTGGATATCACCCTCTACCGCGATGACCTTTCCACCATCTCGCACCAGCCCGTGATCCGCGGCTCGGAATTGGGCTTCGAGATCGAGGGCGCCGTCATCGTGCTGGTGGACGACGTGCTCTACACCGGCCGCACCGTGCGGGCCGCCATCGACGCCCTGCTGGATTTCGGCCGCCCCAAGCAGATCCAGCTGGCCGTGCTGATCGACCGCGGCCACCGCGAACTGCCCATCAAGGCCGACTACGTGGGCAAAAACGTGCCCACCTCCCGCGAGGAGATCATCAAGGTGGAATTCGAGGAAACCGATGGAGCCGATTCCGTCCGCATCGTTCTATCCTAAATACCAGGCCCGCTGGAAAAGCATCAGGAGCCTGCTCTGCGTGGGCCTGGATTCGGACGTCACCCAGCTGCCGGACTGTGTTTTGGGCGAGCCCAACCCCATCTGGGAATTCAACCGCCGCATCATCGATTCCACCGCGGACCACGCCTGCGCCTACAAGCCGAACCTGGCCTTCTATCTCAGCGACGGCCTCCGCGGCCTGGAAGCCCTTCAGCGCACGGTGGAGTATATACCAAAAGACATTCCCGTGATCCTGGACTGCAAGGTAGGCGACATCGGCAACACGATGGAGCAATACGCCGTCAGTTACTTCGACCGCATGGGCTTCGATGCCATCACCCTCAATCCGCTGATGGGTTCCGATGTTCTGAAGCCTGTTCTGAGGCGGCCTGGAGCCTTCGCCTTTGCGCTTGCCCTCACCTCGAATCCCTCCGCCGAGGAGTTCTTCCTCTCGGCCAAAATGGCCGGCAAGGTTTCCGGCTGGATCAATAATTATCCCCTGGAGCAGCTTGGAGCGGTGATCGGCGCCACCCAGGGGGGAGACCTGAAACGCATGCGGGAACAGCTGCCCGGCCGCGTCTTTCTCATCCCCGGCGTCGGCGCCCAGGGCGGAGACCTGGATTCGGTGCTCCAAAACGCCGTGGATTCCGCCGAAACGCCCAACATCCTGATCAATTCCTCGCGCGGGATCATTTTCCGCGAGAAAACGCCCCAGTTCGCCCAGGCGGCGGGATTGGCCGCGAAGGAACTGAAAGGCCTGGCCATTGTCTGAGCCAGAGCCGGAAGTTCAATCCGATAAAGCCACCTCCGCTGGAAGTATCATGCCAACTAGGCCAGGATTGCTGCTGGCAGTTCTCCTGCTGATCATCCCGATCATGCTTTGCGGCGATGCATACCGGATTCCCCCCTTCGAGAATATCAGCACCACCAGACTGCCCGACGGCAGTTATGAGCTCTGCTATGACCTTTATCCCCGGATGCTGGACTTCCCGGGGATGCAGGATACACTCAAAACCGTGCTGCTGCGGGTTTCAGAACTGGGCGGCGGGGTTTTTCTGAACATCCCCAGCTGGGATTGCCTGAGCGGGGATATTGGGGACAACCTCCTCATCGGAAAAGATAAAAGAGTCATCTGGAACGCCCCCGCGGAAAGCTGGTACAAGCCGGAGCTCGATTATGGACTGCGTCTGATGGCGGTGGAGCCCAGATACTGGTATCCGCAGAAAAGCATCATGGACCGCTCGCATGCGATTCTACGGTCTCCGGCTGTCACACCGGACCGTCTGCAGCAGCTGCCGGAGCCGGTATCCACTGCTCCACAGGAAGATAAGCTGGTCTACGTTCCCGGGGGAACTTTCAGCTGGCAAGGCTTCAGTTACCCCATTGCCGGGTTTTATTTGTCAGCCTTTGAGGTCACCCAGGGCGAATACGAAGCGGTGATGGGCCGCAACCCCGCCATCCAGTTCGGCGTGGGGCCTGACCACCCTGTCTATTACGTCAGCTGGCTGGACGCCGTGGTTTACTGCAACCTGCGCAGTATGAGGGAGGGCCTGGTTCCCTGTTACAGCCTGGCTGAATACGGAACCGACCCCCGGGTCTGGCCCCCCTGGTGGGATTATCTTCCGGATGCCGCCCAGGCCAACATCAACTGTGATTTTTCGGCCAGTGGCTACCGTCTGCCCAAAGAAGAGGAATGGCTGCATGCCGCCAGCGGCAGCGACGCCACTTATCACGCCTACCGCGATGCCATGCTGGCTGCCAGGGACTCTCTGGGGCAGGACACCATCTGCACACAGCCGGTGGGATCTTACGCTCCCAATGACGCCGGCATTCATGACATGCACGGCAACGTGGCCGAATGGACCTGGAACGCTTTCTCCTGCCTGAACGATCAGTTCAAGGGCCTGAGTACAGACCTGGACGGATTCTACAATCTGCACCTCCGGAATCACGCGGTCGCTTTCCGCTTGGGGCAGGGCGCCTACTGGCACATGACCGCTCATGATGCCTTCAAACCTTACCAGCACGAGCTTTTGTTGGGGGCAGGTCACGTCTACGATGCGGTGGGGTTCCGGGTCTGCAGAAGCGCAAAATAGTTTCAGCACAGGAATATTGGCACAAAGATCTCTCTCCAATCGAGTGGGGCTTTTGGTTGGATTTCAGACGTAGCCCCTCGATCGGTGGTCAGACAACAAAATTCGTTTTTCCCCAACCTCAGCTGAAGATCACAGATCTGTGATCCTCAGCTGGGGTTGGGGGTGTTTTAAGGGAACTTTTGCACACCTGACGAGGGGTTCCAATCGCTGCGCTCTCTACACACCATCGCTATCGTTCTGCCGCCCTCCGGGCTGATTCCAGATGGAAAGCAACCACTTGATACAGAACCAAGCTTGGTCATGAGATCAATACTCTCTGATCCTGCCCCTGATCCATAACTCCGGTCTCAGCGAGACCAACTCCGCCCCAACAGCCATAATTGGCTTCAGGCCCGGATCTGACCAGTTGGAAAACCCCCGCAGGCAACGGGAGGGTACTTACAGCCGGGCTTTGAGGTCGGCCACGAACTCCCGGATGTGGTCTTCCGTGGTGTTGAAACTGCACATCAGCCGCACCTCGTTGAGAGCTTCGTTCCACATGTAGAAATGGTATTTCTCCTGGAGGGCTGGCGTGATCTCGCGCGGGAGGATCACGTAGAGGGAATTCACCATCACCGGCTGGGTGATGCGCAGCTGCGGGATCTCCTTTAGCCGGTCCGCCAGCAGCGCGGCCATCTGGTTGGCGTGCAAAGCGTTGGAACGCCAGAGCTCGTCCTGAAGATAGGCTTCGAACTGCGCGGCGATGTAGCGCATCTTGGAAAAGAGCTGGCTGCCCTGCTTGCGGTAGAAACGCAGGTCCGCAGTCAGTTCTGGGGTAAAGCTGATCAGCACTTCGCCGAAGAGCAGGCCGTTTTTCGCGCCGCCCAGGCTCACCGTGTCCGCCCCGACGTCCCTGGTCATCTCTTTGAGGCTGCATCCCAGCGCGGCGGCGGCGTTGGCCAGCCGGGCTCCGTCGATGTGCAGAAACATCCCGTGTTCGTGGGAAAAATCCGCGAGGGCCTTGAGCTCAGCCAGCGAATAGAGGGTGCCGTATTCGGTGCTTTGGGTGATGGAGACCACCCGGCCCTGGGAGTGGTGCTGGTCGCGGTTGTTGAGCAGGTTCGGATGGATCAGTTCCGGGGTCAGTTTGCCGTCCGGGCTGTCGATCACTTTCAGCCGCGCCTGGGTGAATTTTTGCACGGCTCCGCACTCGTCCACGTTGATGTGGGCTGTGTTCGCGCAGAAGACCGCGTGATAGGAGCGGAGGTAGTTTTGCAGGGCGACCACGTTCGCCCCTGTGCCGGTGAGCAGGAAGGAGGCCTCACAGCCGCCGCCGAATAAATACTCCAGCTGTTTCAGTACCTTCTGGCTGAGGGGATCGTCCCCGTAGGCGGGGCAATAGCCCGCGTCCGCTTTGCGCATGGCGTCCCATACCTTGGGATGCACTCCGCTGTGGTTGTCGCTGCCAAAACTTGTTGCATGCATGTTCACTCCTTGAAAAACTTCATGGCTCCCGTTCGGCTCCCGTTCCCGTTGAGTCAGGGGAGTCCGTTTCCGGATCCGTAACTTCCACTTCCGCCGGTAGTTCCAGGTCTGGCAAGGCCTCCATTTTCCTTCTTTGGCGCAGCGTGGCGAAGATCACCAGAAAGGGCAGCAGCGCGAAGAGCAACGAGGAAAAGCCGGTGATGAGGTAGATCCAGGCCTGACGGCGGCTGGCGGCGGCGAACTCCAGGTTGAAGCTGTGCAGGTTGGAATCGTAGGCTTGGGCGAAGGCTTCCGTGAAACGCGCCCGTTGTCCCCGGCGGTTGTGCGCGGCCACGCTGTTCCAGAAGTTCCGCCAGGCCTCCGGATCTTTTTGGCGCATATAGCGCACGGCGAAATACGAGGTTAGATAGTACATTTCCCAGTCTTCCCGCTGCCGGGGATAGTTGTAGGCCAGCTTGAAGAGGTCCATGCGGTTGCCCCAGAAACGTTCCCTCACGTAATGATAATAACGGTCGAGGCCCAGCTGGTGGCCGGCTTCGGTGGCCAGGCCTTCGTGCAGCCAGAGCGGCGCTCCGATCAGCAATTCGTCCAGCAGCCAGTGGGTGTATTCGTGCAGGATCAGCCCGGCGTAGTTGTGGGGGATCTGATCGGCGCTGCGGGCGTAGATGCGGCGTTCCCGGCTGGAGTAGAAGGCCTCGCTGAATTCCACGATCGCGCCCCGTCCCCGGGCCAGGATCTGATAGCTGGCGCGGTCCGGAACGATGTAGATATCGGCTTTGTTGGCCGGGTAAACGCCCAAACCCATCTGCAGTTGGCCAACCCGGTTGTCCAGCTCGTCCACGAAGCCCTGCCCACCGGGGAAATCCCCCTCCGCGCTGTGGATCACGAAGTTGTCCGTGAAGGCCGCCACAGAATATTCCACGGCCGCCAAACCCAGCGTCAGCAGGCAGATCAGGACGATCCCGAGGACACGTTTCAGCTGGACAACTCCTTGCGGCTCAGCAGAGTGTAATACTCCGTGGCGTCCTTTTTGGCCACATTGCCGCCGGGAACCTTGTCGATCCTGAGCTCGTGTTCAAAGCCATAGAGCCTGAAGATCAGCAGATCGCCGTCCTTCACTTCGGCGGAGGCCTTGGCGGTTTTGCCGTTGAGGCTCACCAAGCCCTTGTCGCAGGCAGTTTTGGCGATGCTGCGGGTCTTGGTGAGGCAGAGCTTGTTGAGCAACTGGTCGATACGCATGGCAAACTCCCTTCTTCGGAGCTGGATTTCCATATTGATTAGCTGGTTAATGAGTTAAAAGGCGTTGGGTTTCCAGGGCTATCATCAGTTCTTCGTTGGTGGGCACCTTCAGCACCGTCACCCGGGAATCCGGAGTGCTGAGCAGTTCTATCTCGGAAGTGAATTTGGCGTTGGTCTCGTGATCCAGCCTGATGCCCAATGCTTCCATATCCCGGCAGACCTGTTCTCGCATGATGGGCATGTTTTCGCCCACCCCGCCGGTGAAGACCAGCAGGTCCAAGCCGTTCATGGCGGCGAAGTAAGAACCGATGTATTTCTTTATGCGGTAGCAATATACGTCCAACGCCTGAATGGCGGCAGGGTTGTTGTGGAGCAATACCTGGTCCTCGATCTCCCGCATGTCGTTGGAGATCTGGGAAAGCCCCAGCATGCCGCTTTTCTTGTTCAGGATGCTGTTCACCTCATCCACGCCCAGGCCCAGGTTCTGCTGCATGTGGACGGGCAGGGCGGGGTCGATGTCGCCACAGCGGGTGCCCATCATCAGGCCTTCCAGCGGGGTGAGGCCCATCGAGGTGTCCACGCTTTTGCCGCCGTCGATGGCGGTGATGGAGGCGCCGTTGCCCAGGTGGCAGGTGATGATCTTCAGGTCCGCGATGTTCTGGTTCAAAAACTCGGCCGCGCGCAGGCTCACATACTTGTGGGAAGTGCCGTGGAAGCCGTAGCGGCGGATCTTGTGGACCTTGTAAAAGTCCAGCGGCAGCGGATAGAGATAGGCGTGGGCGGGCATGGTTTGGTGGAAGGCGGTGTCGAACACCCCGCACTGCGGCACGGAGGGCATGTTGGCCTTCACAGCCGCGATCCCCTTGAGGTTGGCGGGGTTGTGCAGCGGCGCCAGCGAGATGCATTCCCGCATCACCTCCACCACGTGGTCGGTGACCACCACCGCGTCCGAATAGTGCTCCCCGGCGTGCACCAGACGGTGGCCCACAGCGTCGATCTCGCTCTTGTCGCCGATCACGCCGTTCACGCTGTCCAAAAGCGAATCGATGATCAGCTGCAGCCCCTGTTCGTGGTTCTCGATCACCATTTCCCGTTTTTTCTTGGTGAATTTCTCGCTTTTGTAGGTGAAGAGGGCGATGTCTTCCCCGATCTTTTCCGCGATGCCGTCCGCCAGCACGTGGCGGGATTCGATGTCGATGAACTGGTATTTGATGGATGAACTGCCGCAATTGAGCACTAAGATCTTCATTTGTTCCTCATATCGTGTTTTTTGTGCAAGGCGGCGTGGAGGGGCAAAATTGTCAACTGATTTGGCTTTTTCCCTTTGTCCGGCCCTTAGCCCCAGCCCATCCGCCTCCCGCATACTTCCCCCAGAGTTCCCGCCCGGCCTACGGGAAGTGTGCGGGAAGTTGCCAGGGGGTGAATAGGCTGGGGCTATGAGCGGTTTGAACTAAAAACCGGGGCGGAAAAGCCCCGGTCAGTAAAATTGGCTGGGCAGGCCTATTCCACGCTCCCTTCCCAGCCGCCGGCCCCTTCCGGAAGTTTGCTGGCGGGAGGATTGTGGACAGCCCTGGCCGCCCTCTGGAAAGCGTTTTCCTCGATCCCGGCCTTGAGGATGATCACCAGTTCGCGCTCCTTGATCTCGGTCTTGTAATAGCCTGTGAGATAACGTATTCCCAACACCCACCAGGGCAGGTCCTTGAGGATCGGGATGCCGGCGCGGACGCGGATGGTGTCGGTGTCGTAGAGTCCGCCGATCACGGCTTCCTCCCCGTCGTAGAGCACCAGTTCGGTTTGGGAAAGGCTTTTGTTGATGATGGTGCTGATATTTCCGGGGGTGCCACTGCTGCGTTCGATGCTCACCTTCATGTGGATCACCTCGGTGCCTTCCACCTCCACGATGGTGGGCTCCACGTTCAGGATCACGCCGGTGGCGAAAAAGCGGTCGGTGGTGTTGCCGGCCTCATCCACTGTTTTTACGGAGATGTCCTGTCCCACCTGGATGAAGCCTTTTTTTCCGGAGGTGACCATGATGTTCGGTTTGGCGATCACGCTGCCTTTCTGGTTCGATTCGATGGTGTTGAGCAGGGTGTTCAGATCGATCTGAAATCCGCCGAGGTTGAAAACCCCGCCAAGTCCCAGCCCAAAGATGCTCCCAGGCACCTGTCCGGCCCCGGAGAAATCGGCGTTGAGGGTCACCCTGCCGTTCAGGAGGGTGGACCAGTCCACGCCCAGGGATTGCAGGAAGGCGCGGTCGGCCAGCAGGGCGACGGCGTTGATGCGCACTTGTTTGGCCTGGGCGTCCGCCTGGATCTCAGAGACGCTGGGCGCTTGATCCGCGGTGGCCGCAGGCGTATCGGCAAAGGCGATGAAGCCAGGCTGGTCCGCCACAGTTAGCCCGTTTTTGAGGGCGATCAGTTCCACGGCCTGGCGCCAGGGCAGGCGGTTCACGGGTACGCCGATGGGGCCGCCGTAGCTGCTTTGGTTGAACATCTTTTTATTCTCGAATTTCTGGCTGGAAAGTTCCAGGATCCGCACCGCCTCGTTGAGGTTGGTGCCAGCGTTGATGGTCACCAAGCCTTCTTCGGGCGCTTTGGGGGTTTGGGCCGCCAGCGGGAGCAGGCACAGGGCAAGCAGCAGGATTAAGCTTAAGCTGTATTTCAAGGTAAACCTCACTCACTGTCTATTAACATGTTGTAATCTTCTTCCAGACCGTATTTGGCCAGCTTGAACACCACCTTGCCCACGGATTCGTCCACCTTGTAGAGATATCCGTAAGCCACGCGGCTGCCTTTGGAAAGGATGCGGATGATACCCTGGGCATCGCGGAAGAAGGCCATGCCGCGGGAAATGCCGATCAGTTTGGCGTCCTCGACGTTGAGGAGGGCGGGATCGACATCCCAGGGCAGCATTTCCTCGGAGATGCGGGGCATGAAGAGCGGATAGGCGGTGTAGGCGGGATCCACGGCTTTCATGCCGATCTCGGTGGCGTCCGGACCTCCGGTGATGAAATGGGTGCGCAGCACCATGGAAAAGGAAACTGTGTCGGCTTGGGCGGTGCCTTCGGAGCCGATGGAAAAGTCTTCCACGGTCATCACCAGACGCTGTTTCTCGATCTGGTTGGCCAGGTTCAGAAGGTTGGCGTAGCGCGTTTTTCCGCTGAGGATGTATTCGTTGTAGGTGGCCTGGCCTTCCTTGGCGTCGGCCACGGCGAAGTCGAAATTGACGTTGGTCTTCATCCACTGCATGATGTCCAGCAGATAGCCGTAGGTGATGGAAGGCGAATCTTCGCCCAGGATCAGCTTGCTCTGCTGGCCCATCATGGCTTGCTGGAGCTCATACTCCAGGCGCAGGGAGTCGATGGTGGCCAGCTGCAGTTCCAGGGAATCGATCGAGGCCTGGGCGAGGCGGTTGTGGTCCCGGGCAGCTTCGGTTTTCTTGTTCAGGGCGGCAAGTTGCCAGGTAACCAGAGCGCTCACCAGGATCAGGATCACGGCCAGGACGAGGGTGTTGCGGGTGCTGTTGCTCATTGTTCGCCTCCCAAACCGAGGCTGGCCATGTCCTCCTCCACCAGCGGGCGGATGGGATGGTCGGGGAAGGTGGCCAGGATCCTGGGGTACAGCCTCAGATAGCGCTTGTTGCCCCGGGCCTGGTCGATCCTGGCGGTGAGGAGCAGGGCGTAGGGATAGTGGGCGTCGTATTTGTGCACCAGCGGGTCGATCACGGCAATGGCCTGCGTGTATTCGCCCGCCCGGTAGAGCCGGTTGGCCAGATGCCAGCGGGCCATGGGTTCCAGCACATGGCCCCGGTGCTGGCGAAGAAAGGCGTTGCCCAGGCTGAGGGTGGCCTCATGGTCGCCTGTGTTCAAAGCCCGGATGAAGGCGTTGTAATCTGTGGCGGCCTGGCCTCCGGCGCTGTTTTGCGCTTCCGAGAGCGGCGGCATGTAGCGCGAGCTGATGGGCTTCAGGGCTTGGCCCGAAACGGGTGGCGCGGCCTTGGCCGGGGCGGGTGGGGTGGCCTTGGCTGGCTGGAGTGGCGCGGCCGGGGCTGCCGGCGGCGAAGCGCTTGCCTGCTCCGGCTTGGCCTGGCTGGCGGCGAATGCCTCCTCCTGCTGGCGGGCCAGTTCCTGCTCCTGCTTGGTCAGGGCGAGGGCGGCGGCCATTTCGGCCTCGATCTGGCCCACCCAATCCACTTCCGGAAAGTCCGAGGAGATCTCGAAGTTCCAGAGCGTGGTGCCACGCACCAGGTTCGAAGTAACTTTCTGGATGCGGCTTTGGGGCAGGGCGTCGGCAAAGATGATCACATTGTTGCGGTTGGTGGTCACTCCGCTGATCTGCAGGCGGGTGCCGTCGCGCTTGAAATTGGTAAGCCAGCTGATGGGGCGAGACTGGAAGAGGCGGTCGAGGGTGTCCAGCACCGCCGACCAGGCGTTCTTGCCTTTCAGCACCATCCTGATGGCCTCCATGTTCTTGCTGAAATGCCGCATCTCCTCCTGCATTTGGGCGATCTCGGCCGTTTCCAGCTTCAGCACGGCCAGCTCGTGGTCCAGCTCCCGCTGCAGCCTGTGGGTGGCTTCGAATTTCTTCTGCCCGTCCAGGTAGGTGACGGTGCCGAAGAGGGCCACCGCGAAGATGGCGAACATGATCAGGAAGCCGTGCCACGAGATCTTGAAAGGTTTCTGGGCCTCGAGGAGACGGCCAGGGAGGAAATTGCTGGGGGTGTAGCGCGTTTCCTCCGGGAACAAAGCTTTTTGCGCCAGCGCGATGGGCAGGGCGAACCGGGCCAGATGGACCGGCGTGGCCAGCTCCGGATCGAGGCTGTCCACCGAGAGCAGCGGAAAGCCCAGCAACTCGGCCGAGTCCGGCTGGCGGAAGTTGAAATAAGCCACCACCTCTTCCGAGGCCAGGTCGCCGCAGATGACGAACTTTTCCGGCTCCGGCTGCTGGGAATTGTCCAGCGCGAAGGAGACGCGGGAATAGATCATCTCCGGTTCCGGCAATTCCTGGGTGATGTTCAGCGGATAGATGTCCACCAGTTGGCTGTTGTCGAAAAGGAAGGCCCTGCGGTAGTCGCGGCCCAGGTGGATCAGCAGCGCCCTCTGGGCGTCGCCCAGGTTGTTCACCCGGTAGTGGTCGGCCAGAATGATGTCGTTGGAATCCGCCAGCTGGAAATAATACCTTTTCCGGTGCCGGTTGGCGTAGCCCACCAGGGAATCCAGCAGCTGGTTGGCGCCCTTGTGCAGCAGCAGCTGGTTTTCGGCGTTGATGGTGAAGCGCGAGGTCTGCCAGTCGCCCCGTTTCAGCTGGCGGGGCTCAAGGTTGGCCCTCAGGAAGGCCCTTTCATCGCTCTTGGTCTCCGGGACGCCGATGCCCCGCACCAGGTTTTCCTCGTTCACGTTCAGGGCGATCACGCCCCTCTGCAGCCTTGCTCCGCCGAAGAGGCGGTCCAGCTGCGCCGTGTTGGAGCCGGCGCCGCCCGGGGATAGATCGTCGATCCGGATCTCCCCGCTGGAGGCATCCTCCTCCCAGTTTTGGCCGCCGAAGTCCACAAGTTGTTCCTGCGCGCGGTACAGGGGTTTGTCCAGCTCTGCCAGGTCGAGCCGGGTGAGGCGGACAAGGTAGGAATCCCGTTCCAGGCAGGCCAGCCGCAGCGACTGCCCGTCCTCCGAGATCCCGAAGGCCATTTTGGGGTGTTTTCTCATTTACTGATCGATCCTCTGTAAAGTGGTGGCAAAACGCTCAGGACATCGAGATCAACTGATGCATGCGTTTCTTGTTGTTGGCAAAGCTCATGGCCGTCCTGGAGCTGATCACGCCCCGTTTGAGAAGTTCGTGCAAGTCCTGTTCCAAAGTGCACATTCCGTAGCGCCGGCCTTCCACCATCATCTGGTAGATCTCGCCGATGTTCTTGTTGCGGATGGCCGCCTGCACGCTGGCGTCCACGGAGAGGATCTCGCGGGTCATCACCAGTTTGCCGTCCAGGGTGGGGATCAGTTTTTGGGAAATGATCACGCTGAGCACGTCGGCCAGGCGGTTGCGGATGCGTTCCTGTTCCTCGGGCGGAAATTCCGCCACGATGCGGTGGATGCTGTCGATGGCGGAGCTGGTGTGCAGGGTGGTGAAGGCCTTGTGGCCGCTGTCGGTGATCTCCAGCACGGTGGAGATGGTGTTGGGGTCGCGCATTTCGCCCACCATGATGATGTCCGGGTCCTGGCGCAGGGCCTCGATCGCCCCGTGGGAAAAGGAAAGCACGTCCATCCCCACTTCGCGGTGGCGCACCAGGCAAAGCCGGGATTCGTGCACGTATTCGATGGGGTTGGCGATGATCACGATGTGGCCGTGGTTGTCGCGGTTGTTCATGTCGATGATGGCGTCCAGGGTGGTGCTCTTGCCGCTGCCGGTGATGCCGGTGATCAGGATGAGCCCCGTCTTTTCGGAGCGGAGGTTCATTCTTTCCACGATGGGGGCGGGCATGCGCAGCTGTTCCATGCTGAACACAAAGTCGTTGATGCGGCGGAAGTTCGCGCAGAGGTGGCCCCTGTCCAGATAACAGGTGCCGCGGTAGCGCAGATTTCCCTCGCCGTTGGGGATGGTGGCCGAGAAATCCAGCACCAGGTTGTCGAAGAGCTTCTGTTTCTGCATCGGGCTCAGCCAGCTGCTGATGATGGCGGTGGTTTCCAGGCGGCTGAATTCGCCGAGGGAGGGGATGGGTTTTTTGATGCCGGTGATCCTCATCCAGATCTGGTCGGCGGCGCCGGGCGCCCCGAAATCCAGGTCGGAGGCCTCGCGTGCGTGGGTGTCCAGCATCCATTCCTGCAATACTTCCCGTGCTTCCTTGCACCAGGCCCCGTTTTGCTCCAGCAGGGCGTCCACGCTGAGGCAGAGCTCGATCCCCTCGAGGCTGGGGTCGATCCGCTCACTCAGCTGCCGCTTGAAACTCAGGCTCACGGCTGTTCCTGCTCGCTTGCCAAAGCGGCGCTTTTGCTCAGCCGCAGCAGGTTGCGCTTCCACTTCAGCTGCAGGCAGATGATCAGGTTGATCATGTAGCGCTTGGTGAGGGTCTCGTCGTGATAGGCGAAGAAATCCAGCAGGCGCCTGCGGCTGAAATGCCTCACCTGGCAGTCTTCCCTGGCCAGCAGCTGGACCGTGGGCGCGCTGGGATTCACAAAGCTCTCCTCGCCCCAGAAATCGCCCGCCGCCAGGCTGTCCACCGGAACGCCGTTCACAAAGGCCCCGGCCCCGCCCTGTTCGATCCAGACCAGCGAACTGGCCTCCTCGTTCAGGGGAATCAGCTGACCCGCCTGCCAGTTCCTGAGGCTGCCGGTCATGCGGAAATCCCACTGTTCGTCGGGATTGAAGCCCCTCAGCAAGGTCTGCGCGATCTGGTTGCCGGGCAGGAAGCCGCTTTCAGGGCGGACCTCACCCTGGCCGGGGGAAGCCAGCACCGCCTCCAACTCATCCAGATTCAGGGGCTTGGTGAGAAACCAGCCGGCCCCGTTGCGCGTGGCCGCCTCTTCCAGCTCCCGGTCCGCGAATTCGCTCACGGCCACCAGGTCCGCGTCGGGCAGCAGCTGCCGCAGCCGGGTCAGCGTCTGCACGCCGTCCAGACAGGGCCACCGCATGTCCACGATCACCAGCCCGAACCTCTCCTGCCGGGCCAGCTGTTCCGCCTCCCCGCAGTTGTTCGCCACGCTGGCCTCGAAGCCGCGCTGCTTTAGCCATTCGCCCACATTCGCCTGAACCTGTTTGTCCTCGTCCAGCAGCAGTACTTTTCCGGGCATATTCACTCCCTGATCCAATCCATTTTGCCGTATTTGCCGTTCAATCCCTGATATAGTCAACCTTTGCCGGAACCATGGTGCCGGTGTAGAAATCCCAGATCTCATCGTCATTCAGCGCCCGGCTGAAAAGGCCCACTTGGTCCAGCACGCCATTGAAACACATGTCAAACTCGCTGTTCTCGAATTTGTTCGAGGGGTTTCCGTTCACCCTGGTGATCCGGGAGCCGATGCTCACCCCGTGCGGGCTCAGGGACGCCAATTCGCCCGAGCCCGTAACCGGATTGCCGTAGGTGGAGGAAACGGGGATGCCGTTGTAATAGGCCTTCAGCGCCCCTTTGTTGAAGGTCAGGGCAAAAAACTCCCAGGGATAATTGCGGTAGCCCTGTCCGGAACTGCCGGTGGAGTTGGCCACCAATTTGTCCTTGAAGGGAAAGCGCACTTCCAGCCAGTTGGTGGGGGCTCCGTTGGCCAGACCCACGCTGAAATGCAGCCTGCCGGTCCAGGCATTGTACCAGATGGCCGCGGTGGGCGCGGCACCAGGGTACGACTGGGGTTGAACCGACGGCAGCCAGACCAGGGCGGCTGACCTGTATTTGAGGTCTCTATCCAGCTTGGCGAAGCAGACCAGGGTGAAGGTGGAATCCACCTCCATCGAGTGGTTCAGATCGTCGTTGGGCGCGTAGGCCGCGTCGTTGAAATCATCATGCCAGAAGCCGCATTTCCAGCCCGCCACCCCGTCCCCGGGGGTGGGGAAAGTATGCAGGCCGTTGAAATCGTAAGCGTCGTTGTTGTGGCCGGAGGTGTCTTTCATGTTCGCCTGGCCGGGAAACTGGGCCTGGTTCATTTCGTAATAAAAGCAGTCAGGGGTCTCCACTTTGAAGTAGTTGAAGGCCAGCTCGGCGGGATAGATGATGTCCTTGCTTTGCAGAGAGCCGGAAACGTTGGTCACGGCCTGAAAGCGGATCTCCTTGTTGTTTCCGGTGAAGGTACCGCCGATATGGTGAAACTCGATCCGGTTGATCATGGCGTTTCCCACCGGGAACAGGGGTTGGGTGATCTGGTTTCCGTTCACGGTGTTGGTCCCGTTGAAGGTCACCACCACGGATTGGTATTCCTTTTTCACCCAGTCCTTGATGTTGGGGATGGCGAAGGCAGTGGCATAGCGCAGGGCGTAGTCGCTCACGTTTTCCGTTTCCCGCTTTATCTGGTCGTCCCGCAGCACCTCCGGTAGCTTCAGCATTTTGGTCTGCATGCGCAGGGCGATCCCCGCGAAGACGGTGCTCAGCAGGATCACCAGGATCAGCATTGCTCTTCCCATGGCTCAGTTCGTTCCTTCCTGCAGATAGGTGTTCATCAGAAAACACTTCAGCTGCAGCCTGTTGGTTAGGGGACGGGAATCCATCAGGGGACCCGGCCGCCGGAAGGTCATCCGCAGTTCCGCGGCCCGGATGGCGGTCGTTTCGGTGCTGGGATTGTTGTCGATGTTGAAATATCTGAAGCCCAGATCGTCCACCCAGAAGATGTAGCCCATGTTTTCCAGCACGGGGTCGTCCTCGATGTTGGCGTCCGTGCCCTGGCGGATCTCGATGGCTTTGCCCAGGGCTCCGTTGGATTCCCTCAGCGAGATCGACACGAAGTTTGGCTCACCCGAGGTTGGGCCGATCGCGTTGTTGTTGTAATCCCAGTAGCTGCGAAAAACAAAGGCGTCGCTGTCCGCCCTCACCACAGCCAGTTTCGGGTCTTCGATGCCCAGCCCGGCCAGGCCGATGACATGGTTCAGCCGGGTGCTGGCTTGCTCCATGTGGTCAGCCATGCTGGCCGCGTACATGTTTCGCTCCGCGGTTTCCGTGATCTGATACTGGAAGGTGATCAGCATGATCAGCACCAGGCCGCCCAAGATCACGGCCCCCAGCACGTCCAGGATCACGCTCACAGCCCCTCCACCGAGAACGGCACGTAGATGCGGCTGAGCCTAATGGGATGCCGCTGCCCCGCCGGACCGGTCACCAGCACCGTCACCAGGACGTTGGGCTCGTACTGCGCGGTGGTGCTGCCGAATTGGTCGCAGGGCTCGGCGTTGATGTCCAGGTGAAACTGCGCGCCGTAATGGGCAAGGGCGTATTCACGCTGGGTGCCGCCATACTGGATGATGATCTGGGAATATTTCAGGTTGGTGGTCTGCGGGGCGAACAGCCTGGCGTCGATCTCGTCCAGAACTTCCTGCGCCAGCTGCATGGACTGCACGGTGTGGGAGGCGTTGGTCACCTGGTCGGCGGCCGTGGCCATGGCCTGGTGATGCACGATCGCGGTGGTGGCGAAGAGGATCACCGCCATCACCGTGATGAACATTTCCAGGAAGTTCATCTAATCCTCCGCGGTGGCGAACAGCACTTCCGTGATGTCCGTCAATCCTTCGCGGATGCGGTCGATGCCGCTTTGCCGCATGGAGAGCATCCCGTGTTTTTCCGCCAGGCTGCGGATGCGTTCCTCGTCGATCTCGTGGCCGGAGACCACGATCTCGTTGCGGATCTCGGGATAGAAATACAGCGCTTCGGCGATGTTGATCCGGCCGGAATAGCCCTGATGGCATTTGGAACAGCCCACGGGCTCGAAGACGCTCCCGCTGGCCAGTTCCTCGCGGCTGAGCCCCAGTTTGAGGGCGGCCTCCCAGTGTTCCTGCCCCAGCGGTTTGCGGCAGTGGACGCAGAGCTTGCGCACCAGGCGCTGGGCGATGATGATGTTGATGGAATAGGCCAGCAGAAAGGGTTCGATGCCCATCTTGTAGAGCCGGGTGATGGCGCTGGGGGCGTCGTTGGTGTGCAAAGTTGTCAGGGTAAGGTGCCCGGTGTTGGCCAGCTTCACGGCGATGTCGGCCGTCACCCTGTCGCGGATCTCGCCCACCATCACCACGTCCGGGTCGTGCCGCAGGATGCTGCGCAGGGCTTGCTCGAAATCCATCTTGTGGCTGATCTTCAGTTGCCTCGCGCCCCGGATCACATACTCCACCGGGTCTTCGCAGGTGAGCACTTTGATCGAGGGCTTCAGCACGTGGTGCAGCGCCGCCATCAGCGTGGTGCTTTTGCCGCTGCCGGTGGGCCCCGTGAGCACCACTATCCCCTTGGGCGAGGTGATGGCCTTGATCAGTTCCTCCCCGGCCTGCTGCTGGAAGCCCAGCTTGCGGAAGTCCTTGATCACCTTGCGGTCGTCCACCACGCGGATGGTGATGCTTTCGAAGCGCCGCTCATATTCGGCCGAAACCAAAGGCAGGATGGACACCCGGAAGCGGATCAGGTGTTCGTCGATCAGCCTTTGCGCGTAGCCGTCCTGGGCGGTGTCGCGCTCGAAGCGGTCCACCCCGATGGAGCGGTCCTTCACCACGGCGGCCAGGGCTTCCGGCGGCGTGTTTTCCTGCCGCAGCCACAGCTGCAGCTTGCCGTCGATGCGGAAATAGATGTCCACGCTCCGTTTGTCCGCCGGGATGATGTGCAGGTCGCTGGCGTCGCTGCGCACGGCGTCGATCAGCGCGCCTTCAAAGAGGTTCACCAGCAGGCTGCGGTTGATCTCCTCGTCCAGCGCCTGTTCGCTCAGTTCCGGCTGGCTGTCGTCGCTGCCGATGAAAACTTCCCCGCTCTCCGTGAGCATCTGCAGAAATTCGTTCTTGTGCGGGGCGATCTTCTCGGTGAGTTCCTCGATCACGCCCAAACGGCACCAGTAAACGTCTATCCGCTTGTAGGGCGTTTTCTGCGGGATCTCCTGGATCAGCTTGTTGGTGGGGTCCGAGGCCAGAACCTTCAGGCCGTCGCGGTGCACCCCGTTGCCCGTGGTGAAGGGCAGGATGCGGTGGTAGAGCAGCTTTTTCTTCAGCTCTTCGGGAAATTTGGCCAGGATCTCCCGGTTCGCCTTGAGCACCTTTTCGCTCAGGCTCTCCGGATCCACTTCCAGTTCGTCGAAGGAATAGTAACAGGCCAGGCTGGAATAAACCCGGTCGTGCGGGATCAGGAAATCGGATTCCAATATCCCCGCCAGCGCGCCCGGGGTAAGCGTGCCAAATTCTTCCATCCGGCGCAGCGCCTTGTCCACGATCTCGTGGGGAAAGCCGCTTTGTTCCACCAGATAGCGCGCGAAATTTATGTGTTTTGCCATGTATGTCCTTAATAGGTGGGCGGCGATATGTTCGCCACCTCAGCCGAAACCAGCGTCAGGAACGTGATCATCACGCCCACGAACAGCCACACGATGGTTTGCACCAGCTCGATCGTGTTGGCCATCCGGTAGGTGGTTTCCGCCTTGTAAAAGCTGGCGATCTGCTGCGCCGCCGAAAGCAGGTTGCCCGTCTCCTGCCCCGTTTTCAGCCGGGTGAGGGTGGTGCGGGGAAAAACCCCCGCCGCCTCCATCGCCGGAACGAAGGCCTCGCCTTCCCGCAGCATCAGCGGTATCGTGATCCGCTTGATCTGGTCTTCCATCCAGCCGTTGCGGCAGGCTTCCGCCGCCATCCGGATGGTTTCGATGTTGTCGCCCGCCCCGCTGTAGATGGTGCCGAACACCCGGAAGTAGATCTCCACGCTCATCTTGTGGATCAGCGGACCCAGGATGGGGATCTTCACCAGGTTCCGGTCCCGCCAGATGCGCCCTTTGGGCGTGCTCCACCAGCGCCACAGGATCAGGATCACCCCCAGCGTCGCCAACCCCAGGATCCACCACACCTCGCCCAGCCAGTTGCTGAAATCCAGCGTGGCCTTGGTGAGCGTGGGGGTCTCCATGTCGTATTTCTGGAACAGGGTGGCGGTGGCGGGAAAGATCTCCAGCACATAGTAGCCGAAGGCCGCCAGCGTGGCCAGGATGGTGATCAGGGGGGAAAGCAGCGCCTTGCGCACGGTTTTGCTGATCTCCACGTCGCGCTCGATGAATTCGGCCGTGGAGTCGAAAATGTCCGCCATGTTGCCGGATCTGGTGGCCAGGCCCAGCATGAAGGCCGGAAACCGCCCGAACACGTTGGAAAAACTCTGGAAAACTTCCTTGCCCTCGGCCCCCGCCTTCAGCTGCGTCTCGATCTGATACAGCGTCTCCTTCATCTTGCGGTTGCTCTGCTCCTCGGCCAGCAGCTCCAGGATCTTGCCGAAGTTCATCTTGTCCCGCAGCATGTTCGCGCTCAGGCGGATGAACATCAGGATGTCCGCGATGGAAGGCTTGCCCGGAAGGTCGAACCAGACCCTGCCGATCTTGAAATTCTCGTAGCCCAGGCGCCGCAACCCCTCGGCCACGTCCTCTTTGTTGTAGGCCGATTGCCGCCCGCTGAAGGGCGCCCGCCCCGCCATCCTCACCTTGTACAGCCAGTCCCGCTTCTGCTCCAGCCTGGAGATCGTGATCTGGTAACGCTGCCGCAGCTCCGCCAAATGCCGCTTCGCTTCCCTGCCACCGGAGGCGGTGAAAGTGCCGGTTACCGGCTTGCCCTCTTTGTTCGTGCCCCGGAAGCGGTATTCATAGATCATTCGCCACGGCCTCTATCCTCTAAAACAGTTGCGGGGACCCCGATGTCCCCGATGCCGGAAAAGTGGCGGCTTTCCGCCAGTTATATCCGAAAAAAGTATATACTTATTCTGCTTTTCCAAAAGACCCAGGAATGGCCAGTAAGCCATTCCTGAGTGTTGATAGATATAGTTGATACAATACTACAAGTTATGAGCCTGTTTCTTCAGTGACCCACGCTGTCGCACCAGTTGTTACGCCAGTCTCAGTTGTGATTTCGCCAGTAACCAGATCAACGGTGGCTTGCACCCAGGGATAATCAGCTCCTCTGTTTTCCAAGCCTATACCCTGCATAACTACGGTATTGGCATCGGCCGCGGACATCAGTTTGAAGTTTCCGGTTTCGGTTCCAAGGGTTTCATCTGTTTCAGTAAAGCCAACATAACTGGCAATATCAGCAACAGCTGAAGCTGCAACGAAATCTCTTCCCGCTCCGCCTTGGGCGGTGGGGGTCTTCCACCACTGCATGGCGCTGGTCCCGTAGGTGCTGAGTTCCGTGGCCACGGCCTGGCGGCTGTTGTTAAAGGCCTGGTTGTTGAAGATCGTGATCCCCACGGCGATGGCGACGCCGACGATGATCACACCGAGTACGATGAGAAGAAGTTGTTGGGTTCCCATGTTTTTTTCTCCTTTTTTTTGCGCCCTGTGGGCGACTTGGTTTTATTTTTTCCCGATAGCTGGGAAATTTTTCAGGATTTTTAGGGTAAGCGGGGTTGTTACTTGCTCTTGGCGAACCTTGGCACCTCTATGCGCTGGTCCAAATGCCCTACCCGGATACCTGAATATCGCTCCCGCCATTCTGTCAAGAAAATAATGCGCTTCTTCCAAAACTCTTAACTTTTGCGGGACAGCCAGATGCCAAAAATAGCTCCCGTGTTGGGTGCAATAACCATGCTTAATTGCCTGTATCACGGCTGCTTATGAATCTGCGTAATTCTTCCCCGGCCCACCCCAAAAAAAACTCCTCCCTCCGCCCGACCTGTCATTCCGGGGAAGGGGCCCCGGAATCCAGACACCATCCCACTACCCCCGCCCTGTCATTCCGGGGAAGGGGCCCCGGAATCCAGTCATCATCCCTCTACCCCCGCCCTGTCATTCCGGGGAAGGGGCCCCGGAATCCAGTCATCATCCCTCTACCCCCGCTCTGTCATTCCGGGGAAGGGGCCCCGGAATCCAGTCATCATCCCTCTACCCCCGCCCTGTCATTCCGGGGAAGGGGCCCCGGAATCCAGTCATCATCCCAC